>JAJRQQ010000106.1 GCA_024280155.1 Bacteroidota bacterium | reverse complement strand
GCCACATTCTGTTTTTCTTCGCCCAGCTTTATAGCGTTGAGCTTAAAACTTGTTGTAAATTTTCTTCTTGACATATTTTACTAAGTTAATTTATACAATTGTATCTTAACTCAGTGTCCAACTTTTTATATCACATCCAGTAGGGTTTATTTAATCTTAAAAGAATACGACAATGCTAAAACATGTCTGTATCCATCTTTATAATTAAACTTCTTATCAAACTGATATTTAAACCCAACAGTATGTGGTCCTTTTAGTTTTAACTTTGTACCAATCCCTACCCTAATTTTCGTAAACTCTCTTCCATTTGGACCAAATTGTGGGTCATAGAAAAACTCTGTACTAACAATAGGTGTAAACTTACTCCCTTTAATATTGTACTCAACAAAAGGTTTAAAACGAAAAGCTTGGTCAAAATCAGGATTGTATTCTTGTTGAGAAATTCGATTAAATGCATATTGGTACCGAATTCTAAACCCTACATCAAAACGACTTATTTTTTTTCCGAGTTCTACATTAAAATTTAATCGGTTCGATGATTTATAGTTCCCATACTTATTTTTATCAATGATAAATCGATACTCCACAGAAGGACGTAACCACTTCAATAATTTATACTCGAAACCAAGTTGAGGAAAAAAGGTTTCTACTCCTTCTCCTCCAAAACGAGTGTTTATTGTACCGGAATAACTGAGTTTTTGTGTAACTTTTCCTTTTACACCTATTTGAGTCCATAGCATATAGTCATCATTTTGACCATAACTCGAAAAAGCAGACGTTAGGAATAATATAATTATGAGGATATTTCTCATTTTTTTATTATAATAGTTCCTAAATCAACTGTTGATTTTTTCTTCGTAATTTCAACATTCAAAAGCTTAACAACTTTACCACCTGGTACATTATTATCTTTTTCATGAACAAAGACCTGATAGTTTCCTTTTTCTAAAAATTCAAATTTAAAAGAACCATCAAAAGATGTTTTCATTTTGTCATCATACGTTGACTCTTCGTCTCCATAGATTATAAACACATCTTCTTTTGCAACATCATAATCGTACAATAAGTTTCCTCCAGCATCGTAAACTTCTGCATGAATAACACCTTTTATTGTGGATGACCCACCTGGTCCTTCAATTTTTTTACATGAAGAGAAAATTAGGAAAATCATTGTAAATAAGAGAATTAAGTGTCGTTTTTTCATCGTTGATTTTTTAAAATTAAAAGTAAAAAAGTAATTTAGCTATACAACCTTTGGTAAACTTTATACGTATTATGCTTGTACAAATATATCATAATTCAATTAATATTTCGTAATATTGATTAAACAGTATCATAACATACTGTTAACATAAGAATTACACTCAACATGAAAAAACTTATTTTAACTACACTTTTATTTTGTTTAACCTTTGTTTATTCCCCTTTTGTAAGCGCACAAATTGTCATCAACGAATATTCTTGTTCCAATGTAAATGGAATGACTGACAACTATGGAGAAACAGAAGATTGGGTTGAACTACTAAACGTAACTAGTTCGCCAATTGATTTAACAGGGTATTATCTTTCTGATAAAGCATCTAATTTATTAAAATGGCAAATACCAAGTGGTACAATTCCGGCAAATGGGTTTAAAATGGTCATTGCCTCTAGAAGAAATACGGTAAACGGTTCAGAGTTACATCCTAATTTTAACTTAAAACAAACCCAAGGAGAATGGATTATTTTATCCAATAATCTTGGAAATGTAATTGATTCTATTAAAATAGTTCACCTTACACAAATTGACCACTCTGTTGGTCGTTCTACAAATGGTGCTGTTGATTGGAAATTATTTACCACTCCAACTCCAAACGCAAACAATGTAGGTGCCCAAAATTTTTATGTACCTAAACCAATCATCAGTTTAGCTCCAGGTTTTTATCCCGGTGCACAAACTACAACAATCACATGTTCTGATGCAACAGCGACAATTCGTTACACAACTGATGGTTCAACACCTACAACAGCTTCAACAGCTTATACGGGGGCCATTAATATAAATTCAACCCAAGTTTTACGAGCAAGAGCTTTTGGAACAAACGCACCAAGTTTCATAGAAACAAATTCTTACTTCATTAATGTTACTCACCCTATTCCAGTCGTTTCAGTTTGTAGTAACCCGGTGTTTGACTTAATAGCCAATGGAAATCAATTTGGAGGAAATAAGATTGGTTCTTTTGAACTTTTTGAACAAGATGGAACATTCATTGACGAAGGTCAAGGTGATTTTAATAAACATGGTAATGACTCTTGGGCATACGCACAAAGAGGTTTTGATTTCATTATGAGAGATCAACACGGTTACAACGATGATATTGACCACCAAATTTTTCCCGAAAAAACAAGAACAGATTTCCAACGAATAATGTTAAAACCAGGAGCAAGTGATAATTACCCTTTTGAAACAGGTGGAGCACATATTCGTGATGCTTTTATTCATACTTTATCTCTCCGCTCTGATTTATTGTTAGATGTTCGAACGTGGCGACCTTGTGTTGTTTATTTGAACGGACAATATTGGGGGGTGTATGAAATTCGTGAAAAAGCAGATGACCATGATTTTACAGATTATTATTATGATCAAGACAAATTTAATCTTCAATACCTTAAAACATGGGGGGCAACATGGGAAGAATATGGAGCACCAAACGCTCAACCCGATTGGGATGCTTTAAGGAATTATATCGCCACAAACAATATGGGGCCTGGACCTGCTTTTGATTATGTTAAATCTCAACTTAAGTGGGCTTCGCTTTGTGATTATTTTATGATTAATTCATACACCGTTAACCAAGATTGGTTGAACTGGAACACTGCGTGGTGGCGAGGAATGGACCCTGCAGGTTCTAAAAAGAAATGGCGCTATACACTTTGGGATATGGATGCTACTTTTGGACATTATGTTAATTATACAGGGATTCCTGACCCTTCGGCAAATGCAGACCCTTGTAATGTAGAGAATTTACCAAACCCTGGTGGACAAGGTCATACTGATATTCTACAAAAATTAATCAATGAGAATCCTACTGTTGAACAATATTACATTACTCGATACATTGATTTAGTGAACACGACGTTTTCTTGTCCAAGTATGAATGCACTTTTAGACAGTATGATTAACGAAATCACTCCTGAAATGACAGCTCACACTAACAAATGGGGTGGGACCGTTCCTGGTTGGCAAGCAAATGTTCAAACATTACGAGATTTTATCAATGCGAGATGTTTAGCGTTAGAACAAGGTTTAATTGATTGTTACGACTTAATCGGTCCTTACAACGTTACTTTTGATGTGAACCCTGTTAATTCTGGGGAAATAAAAGTAAATTCTGTCTGGGCACCAACTTATCCTTGGGCAACTACCTATTATGGCGGAATTGCAACCAACGTAATCGCACAACCAATGACTGGGTTTATGTTTGACCATTGGGAATACACTACAGGACCTATGGCTAACCCAGATACAGAAGACACCAATAGTTTGTCTATTGCAGGAATTGAGAATATTGTTGCATTTTTTATTCCAATTAACCCAGATTTAGATGGGGATGGAATCACAAATGACGATGAGACAAATATTTATGGTACCGATCCTACAAATCCTGATACGGATGGGGACGGAATCAATGATGGAGACGAAATAAATAATGGTTCAGACCCTCTGGACCCTTGCGACCCCGACCCAACTATTGGTATTTGTGATATAGATGGTGATGGTTTAACACTTGATGAAGAGACAGCAGCAGGAACAGACCCAAATAATCCTGATACGGATGGTGATGGGTTAACCGACGGAGAGGAAGTTAATGGTGTAGATGATCCAAACACAACACTTACCCCTTCTGGAACAAGTGACCCTTTAAACCCTTGTGACCCTGATAATTTCTTCCCTGGTTGTCAAACAGACACAGATGGAGACGGAATAACTGATATTCAAGAAGATATTTTAGGTACAGATCCTAATAACCCTGATACGGATGGTGATGGTGCAACAGATGGAGAAGAAGTAAATGGTATAGACGACCCTTCAACTCCTTACAATCCAAATGGTACAACAAGTGACCCTCTTGACCCTTGTGATCCGGTAGGGCTTTATACTGTTGATACAGACGGAGATGGTTTGACTGATTGTGAAGAAATTAATTTAGGAACTGATCCAAACAATCCAGATTCAGATGGAGATGGTATAAACGATGGACAAGAAGTCGCTGATGGAACGAATCCGTGAGACATTTGTGATCCAAATCCGAATCAAGATGCTTGTGTTGAAGGAATTCACATTCCAACCGGTTTCTCTCCAAACAGCGATGGAAACAATGATATTTATACAATAATTGTAGGAAAAGACATTGGTGGAATTACATTCTTCATTTATGATCGTTGGGGTAATCAAATACTAAAAACGACAAATCCTGATTTTGAATGGGATGGAACATTTAACGGTCAAGCTTGTAATTCTGGCGTATATGCATACATGGTAGAAGTTGATTATATAGATGGTAGAAGTGAGACACTTTCTGGAAATATAACTTTGGTTAAATAAAAAAGATGAAAAAAACGATATTATACTTTTTCATCGGTTTAGTGAGTTTATCGGTGAAAGGACAAGATTTGCATTTTGCACAATCTAATCAAACCCCTTTATTTATTAATCCCGCTGCAGCAGGTGTTTTTGATGGTTGGGAAAGAGTGATTATTAATCACAGAAATCAATGGTTAGGGGCGAACACTTCTTTTATGACTACTGCTATTGGCGCAGATATTAATCTAGGAAAAAAAGGCACAACGACAAAGCTCATTTAGGATTAGGTATTCTATTTTTCAATGATGTTGGTGGCGATTCAAAATTTGGAAACCAGCAAGGTTCTTTGACTATAAGTGGTATTCTTCCTATGGGTCGTTCTGGGCATATACTTTCCATTGGAATTCAAGGTGGTTTTGGGTCAAGAAAAGCAACTTTAACAAACGTTACCTTTATGTCACAATGGAATGGTGCTCGGTTTGACCCATTAATGGGAGGAGAGGCGAATCCGTTGGTTTCTTTTAATTACTTTGATGCATCTGCTGGGGTTTATTATGTATTTGATGGTGGACAAAATAGTTTTCAACGGAATGAAGATTTTAAATTAAAAATTGGCTTTGCTGCATATCACTTGAATGAACCAGAATTAAAATACGCAGGAGGAACTGCTGAAACTTTGAGAAGAAAATACGTAGGTCAAATTGGAATAGTGAAAGATTTTTACCACAGTCCTATTTCACTTGATATAAACGTTGTTCAATTTATCCAAAGTGGGCATTACGAAAATTTATTAGGAGCGATACTTCGTTATCGTTTTGTAAATGGAACGAAAATTACTGGTCATACACAAGATGCTTTTATAGGGTTTGGCGCTTATTATCGTTGGAAAGACGCTATAATTCCTTCTTTAATGATCGATTACAGAGGTTTTCAGTTTGGAATATCTTATGATGTTACAGTTTCTGAGTTAAGTAGAGCTTATAGAGGAGGTTCTTTAGAATTCTCATTGTCTTTTACCAACTTAGATCATTCGTTGTTTAAAACGAGAAAGAGTAGATTTTAAAAAGTAAAAAACATTTCAACAAAAAACCTATACCAAATTAATGATATAGGTTCGTATATTTGTAATCTAAAAGAGTCAACCTTTTTTAGGACTATACATAAGTATACTATAATTTCAATTTCTTTTTCATTGCAGAAGACAAAGCATCTTTATGCATGTACACGTTGATTGTTTTCCATTTGAAGTAACTTTCTGAGACATATAAATAACCTTCAGGGTAATTTCCAGTACCCCAAGAGATTTTTACCAAGAAATATTTCGTTCCTTCTTGATCTTTGTACATACCTACGATATGCATTCCATGGTCATCTGTAGTTGTTTTGTTATCATACCCTTTTTGGCGAATTTCAGGAGTAATTTCTACCTCAGCTACCGGTGTTAAAAAAGCATTCGAGATTTTATCAGCACCTCCATCCGAGAAATTCTTGTTGTCTTTTCCTTTCACTTGAATCGTTGAACCATCAACCGGGTTGATTGCTAGACCATTGCTAAAGCTAAATCCTTTTTCTGAAACATCAGCACCCCAAGCCACAGAATAACCATTTTTAAGTGCATATTCCGTCATTTTCATTAAGTTGTCTAAACTAACATTGTAGCTTGAACCCCACGCCCAATTATCAGCAATAGCTAACATACATTTAGAATTTTCTTCAAAATGTGTAAAAGAAGTTAAAGACAAATAATTGTCCATATCTAAACCAATCTCTATCGCATAAGATTTAGGCGTATACTTCTTTCCTTTAAATTCAAACTCTTTAGGGTCTTCTCCTAAATAAGCGTCAAGTATAGAGTTAAATGCTGTTTTCCATGCTGGAGAAACACCATTTCCTTTATTCGACAACACTCCTTGAACAGTTCCATCCAATACAGCAAACATTTCACTGTGATCGTGACGGTCAGATCCATAATTTAAACCTTGGTAAATTTCTAATGGTACAATGCCATAACGACGAATTACATAAGGAATATCATGAAAAGCTCCCCCTTCAGAAAAATTGATTTTTCCATCCATTCGGATATATTTATCTGCTTTACTTTCATACGCTTTTCTTACAATAAACATTTCTGATAAAAGATCTGGATTTTCATTTCCTTGACGAATTAATTCTGACTCAAAGAAAGATAATGCAGAAAAACTCCAGCATGTGCCTGTCCAGCCTTGACTTTCAACGGGTGTAGCATCTAAATGAGAAATTTTAGTGAAAACATATTTACTGTTTTCAGCATTAGAACCTCGTTCCGAATAACTGAACTGTCCAAATGATAATGATGAGAGCGTAAGAAACCCTACGACGATTAGTTGTTTTAACATTTTATTGAATTTTTTCTTTGTCCAAAGATAACAAATAGAAAACCAAGAATGAAGGGATGTTAGAAATAAAATGATTTACTTTAAGGTCCAACCTTTTAGTCCTATCGAGTTGGCAGAAGTTTTAATTTGGTTCAGTTCTTCAATAGAAATTGCTGAACCTGCAGAAACACGATGTAAACCATTATGAAAATCAACAATCCTAGCAGAAAGTCCTTGGTTATTTAATTTAGCAACTAAATTATCCGCATTTGTTTTATCTCCAAAACAACCCACAATGTAATTCATGGATTTTGGAGAAAAAATTGGAGTATTTATTTCTTTACCATCATTTGTTTCAACTGTTTCAACCTTTATGTTTGTTTCAATAGAAACAGGAATATATAATTCCTCATCGTATTTGTAAGAATCAACAGAAACATCTTCAGGTAGTTCGTCTATATCTTGCGTGAGAGAATTATTGTTCTTCTTTTCTATTTGAGGTAAAGGTGTGCTTTCTTGGCGATAATCAAATTTTTCAACTTTATGAAAAGGATTGAAATCTTGAAAAGAAATGATTCCAGATTCTAACACATCTGTTTTCATTGGAATCCAAACAGAATAAAAAGCAATTGGTAGTATGCATGCTGCCGCAACGTATTTCCAAACTTTATTCTTTTTGGGTTGTAACGCAGGGTGTTCTATTACAATTGCTTTATCTTCTTTTATTTTCTCTTCAACAGGAGTGGTTTTTCTTTCTTCAAACTCAATTGTTTTCTCAACTATTTGAACATCTTCTTCAGTAATAAAACGAACTTGTTCTAGACCAAAAGATGCCAAAAGAAGGTTGAAAAAACGATCTTGCTCAAAACATAAATTATTTTCTGCGTCATTGTATAAAATTCCAATACGGTCTAATTCCACACGACCACCAGCTTGAATAATTTGATTCCATTGAGTAACTTTCTCTGCAACCTCGATATTTGCTTTATCATACGATTTATTGGTTTGCTTAGAAAGTTCATTGATGAGTAAACCGTCATTGTTTATCAATTGCTTATTGAATAATATCGATTTACTTGGCGGGATAGCTTTCCCTGACTTGTAATCAATTTTTGCAGAAACTTGTTGCGCAACAAATCCCCCAAAAGATGGAATAATTACACAATTATTCTGCAATAATAAATCTCCAATAAGTTGTTCAATTGTCAACATACAAACAAAAATAAGGAAAAAATCTACAATTGTCGCATTACAGACTCAACATCTTCAGGAACATCAATGTTTGGTGTTTCAATTGTTGTTTGCACTACTCGTATTTTATAACCGTGATACATCCATCTTAACTGCTCCAGCGATTCTATTTGTTCTAATTTTGTTTTCTCTAATTGAATTATTTCCAACAATGTTTTCTTTCGATAAGCGTAAACTCCTATATGTCTATAAAAATCAAAAGAATTCATCATGTTTCCTTTTGCATTGGCTACATTTGGAATAGCACTACGGGAAAAATACAATGCATTACTCTCATGATCCAATACCATTTTTATACGGTTTGGGTTATTTGCTTCATTGAGGTTACTCTTAATCCCTAAAGTGGCAATATTGACATTTTTTCGATCAAAAACACTCGCTAATTGGTCGATTTGACGATAATCAATCAAGGGTTCATCTCCTTGAATATTAATAAAAACATCCGCCTTGATAGATTTTGCAATTTCCCCACATCGGTCCGTACCTGTAGTATGATTCTTACTCGTCATCATCACTTTTCCTCCAAAAGAAGTTACTTCATCAAAAATACGTTGATCATCCGTAGCAACTATTACCTCTGAAAGTAAAGCTGACCTTGAAGCGCCTTCATAAACACGTTGAATCATTGTTTTTCCTTTCAAATCAATCAAAGGTTTGCCCGGGAATCGAGAAGACTCATATCGTGCGGGAATTATGCCTACTATTTTCATTAAAATTTTATTTGCAATTGTAAAACGAAAGAACGTGGCCCTCGAACATCTCCTGGTCGTGTAACATATTCTGTGTTGAGAACATTGTTTACTATAAAGCCAATTCTATAATGATCCTTAATATCATAACCTGCTCTCGCATCAAAAACTAAAGCACCTTTACTATCTTTTTCTCTGTATTCTTTTAAACCTGGTAGTATATGAACCGTTGAGCCGTCAGCTAAAGGAACACCATCTTCGAAAACTCGATCAATGTTTGTCATATAACTATTGTAGCGAGCAGAAGCTCCAATGCTAAAGCTCTTCCATTTCGCTTCAACATCTGCTTTTGCTAGATGATTAAAACGGTATTTCAATGTTGTAGTACCTGAATCCGAAAATGTATTCAAATAAGTTGGGTTAGTATTTAAACTAATTGGCTTCATGTAGGTATATCCAATCAAAGATGTTAATTCTACTTCTCCTATTTTCCCTTGACTATTGAATGAAAATTCTACCCCTGTAATTCTTGCTTTCTCCGCATTCTGCGCTTGAAAACCAATATAATTTGCAATGTAAAAAGGAGAATTTGGATCTAAACTTGCTTGTACACCATCTGGAACATACACACCAAAAGTAAACTCCATCATGTTATCATATTCATTAATGAAACCGGCAACATCTATGAGACCTTTCCAGTTTTTTCCAATTTTCACAACTTGCTTAATACCTATTTCTGCTGCCCAACCTGTTTCTGGTTTTAAATTAGAGTTTGGAAAAATGTTTAATGCTCCTACAGATGTATGTATATATCGTTCTGCTACCGATGGATAACGAATACCTTGTCCAAAAGAAGCACGAAGGTGTGTAAATTTGAATAATTGATAATGGGCTCCTGCTCTAAAAATTGGATAAACAGGCATTTTAAAATTAGATGTTGTATCTTTTCTAAAATAATAATCAGAATCACCCGTTTGATTGTCTTGTTCAAAATACTCAAGACGAATACCTCCGGTTAAATCTAATTTACCAAAACGTTTTTCAATTTGAGCATAAAGAGCAGCATTCATTGAGAAATGATCGCCGTATAAATTTGCCCTCACATCAGAACGGATTCCTGTCAACCCTGTTGTTAAAACCGTTCCTGGGGAGAATTTCTTCTGAAACTGATAATCACCATAAAGTAACGTCGATGAGTTCGATTGAGAAGCGTTCGTGATGTTCTCTCGATCTAAATAATAAATTCTCGTTTTTAAGGTGTGCAAATTGTTTTTCTTATCATACATTTTAATATATGGATCAAGACTAACAGAGGTTCCTTGATTAATGGTTAACGTCGATGCTGGGTCGTTAATGTCTGCACCACCACTTGGAGTGTATGCAAAAGTATCGTTTTGCCAAATTAGGAAATTCCCTGTTTTTTGAAGTTGAACATTGTACCCAACCCCAATTTTCATTCGTTTGTATTTCTGAGGTCGAAAGAAAAGAGTTCCAGAAAGCCTTCCTCTTTCCTCGGGTTGCCCCTCTTTAAATCCATCAGTTTTAAATCCATTGATCGATATTGTATAACCAAATTTCTTCAACATTTTTCCATAATATGCATCTCCACCATAAAAAACAGGGTTTTTCGACCACCATTTTAATGTTGAACGCTTTGGATTATCATAAATACCCACTTGCATTTTTGCTCTAAACTCTCCTTTTGTTCCTGGTTCACGTTCAGTTAAAGAAATAATACCATTCAATGCACCAGAACCATACAAAACAGAAGAAGCTCCTTTAATTATTTCAATCTGAGAAGCCTGCTCAATCGGAATTGTGTTCCATTTTGCATCTCCTGCATCTCCTGAAACCAAAGGAATTCCGTTCCACAATAATAAAACACGACTTCCTGCTCCGTAGGCAAATCCAGAACCTCCACGTATGCTCACTTGACCTTCCATTGCGTACACACCTGGACTTTGGTCAACCGCTTGTTCTAAAGTTACCAAACCTTTATTTTCGAATAGCTCAGGTTTTATAATTTCCATCGAGATAGAAACATCTTCAATATTTTGATCTCTTCTACCGGCAGTAACAACTACTGGCCTAATTTCTTGAATTGCTTCCACCATTTTAAAGGTATAATCTCCAGCTTTTTCAATAACAATTGTATCTGTTAGATAAGTTTGAGCAGACAGAATAAGTGTTACTGGATAATTACTAATCTTCATTGAAAAAAGACCATCAAAGTCACTGATTTTCTTTTGACCTGATGAAGCAATTATTTTTACCCCGTAAAGTGATTCTTTTGAAGATGCATCAATGATTTTTCCAGAAAGTTGAGAAAAAGTAATAAATGGAAAAAAAAGTAGTATAAATAATGTAGTTTTCATTTGTTTTTTGCTTAAATTCAAGAAGCCTAAAATACCAATTATTTTGAAATATACCATTTTACACTATCAAATTGCACTTAATTACCTTTCAGGGATAGGTGCAATCAAGACGAAAGAACTTGTTGAATCAGACATACCTATTGAAGAATTGTTTGAAAAAACACCCTTGTTTTTAGAAAGCAACTATCAAATAAGTCGAGAAAGTCTCAAAAAAATGAAGCGTAAAAAAGCATTAGAAAAAGCAACTCCTGTTTTTGAGTCGATTCAACAATTAAAGATGAATACTGTTTTTTATACTGATGCTGCCTATCCTCATCGTTTAAAAAGTTGTGCAGATGCTCCCATTTTACTTTACACAAAAGGGGAGTTTTCAATGAACGAACAAAAGATGGTTGCCATTGTTGGAACGAGAGATGCAACCTCATACGGTAAAGAAATTTGCGAAAAATTAATTCAATCATTCAAAGGGCAAAACATCGTTGTAGTAAGTGGTTTAGCTCATGGAATTGATGCTTACATTCATCGTTTTTGTTTAAAATACAATGTGCCTACGATTGGTGTGTTGGGCAATGGTTTAGATAGAGTTTACCCAGCAATTCACCGAGAACTAGCCGCAAAAATGGAAAAAAATGGAGGTTTACTCTCTGAATTAACCCCAGGAACGATGCCTGATCGTCAAAATTTTCCGTTACGCAATCGAATTGTTGCTGGTATGACAGATGCAACAATTGTCGTAGAAAGTAAAAAGCGTGGAGGTTCATTAATCACTGCAAATCTCGCCAATGATTACAGTCGCGATGTATTTGCTTTTCCAGGATCTGTTCATATGGAAACTTCTCAGGGATGCAACTTATTAATTGCACAACAAAAAGCTCACCTCATCCAAAATGCTGACGATTTTCTACGCATGATGAATTGGAAAAATGAAACCAATAAGAAAAAATCGGCCGTACAACATCAATTGTTTGTTGATTTAACAAAGCCTCAAGAAATTATTGTGAATTGTTTGAGAAAGAATAAGAAAATGCAAATCGACCTCTTATCGATTGATGTAAAAATACCTATTTCCGTACTCAATCAAGAATTGTTCACGTTAGAAATGAATGGAGTTGTAAGGAGTCTACCTGGAAAAGTTTATACCGTTTGTTGAAAATGACTATACAAAAAAGCCGTTCAAATCAATGAACGGCTTTCAATCTTATTTTGGTTGTTTATCTTCTAACTCCTAACTGGTAGAAACGACGATTATCAACTACATCTGCTAATTTAGCTAAACCTTTTGTTAAGTTCACTTGAACACTTGCCCTCGCTGAAGCTAACATTTGATCTTTCTCTGCTTGGTAATTTGCTGCAGTTGGTACTTTTTCTGTTTTCTCTAACAGCACTACATAAACCCCTGCTTTACCTTTAATTGGGTTGGTCATTTCACCATCTTTCAATCCAGCGAATACTGTTCCAACAACATAAGGTTCAAATCCTGCTCCTGTGATTTGAGGATTAGCAAATGTTAACTCACCTTTATTGATGTTTACACGCTCTAATTTTCCTTTTATTTCCTCTAAAGTTTTTGCACCATACATTTTATCAGAAAGCATTTTTACTTTTTCTGCTTGAATGTATTCTGCTTTCACGATATCTTTTGCATCTTCAAAAGAAAGGATGCCTTCATTTTTTATCGAAGAAAGCACAGCAATAATATAACGACCGTTTTCTTTGATTGGTGAATCAATTAAATCTCCTACTTGTGCTCCTGTTTGGAAAGCTAGTTTTAAGATTTTATCTTCTGCGAAAGTTGAGTTAAATCCGTAAACGGTTGGTCCATTGTCTTGAATTTGTAAAGGTCTCGCGAAATATCCATTTTCTTTCACGATTGTATCAAACATGGCAACTTTTTCAGCACCATTTTCAATCGGACTCATTTTCTCATCCAATAAGTAAATAATATTATCTACTTCTTCATCTGTTTGGTCAATTGTTTCTTGGCTAGCAACCAATGATTTTTGAACAACTGCTAAAACAGGATATTTCACCTGTTTTTTGTCTAAAACTTCAATGATGTGAAAACCGTAATCTGTTTGAACATATCCAATTTTTCCAACAGGCTCATCTGTTGCGAAGTTACTGAATTCTGGTACCATTTCGTAATCCATGAAATCTTTGTACTCTCCGCCTGTGTTTTTAGAACCTGGATCTTCTGAATAATTCATTACATATTCAAAAAAGTTATCTTTATTAATTAAAGGTAAAAGAGAATCTACTTTTGCTTTGGCAATTCCAACCGCAACCGTGTCCATTCTTTGTGCCGCAATTAAAATATGTCTTACACTTAAAAGGTTGGTATTAAAATCCAATACTTTTGCAATACGAGTCACACCACGATCTTGGAAAGGCCCGATCACATCACCTATTTGTGCATTTGTAAACACAGAATCCATAGCAGCAGGATAAGATAATCCTCTTTGTTGTGCTTTTTCATCAGAATCTGGTTTGTAAGTTGCTTGGTGTGTGCTTGAGTAAAAGTTAAAGTCACTGTTTAAATGATTTGTTACAAACAATGAATCGTTTGATGTTGCAATAAATTTTTCTTTCAATGTTGCAATTTCATTGTCAAAGCTAGTTGAATCTTGACCTGAAGGTAAAACATTAATATCAAAGAATTTAACTTCTCTTGAAGCAACTTTGTTGTTAAATTTAGGTTCGTTTTTATGTTCCTCATAATACGCTTTAAGTGCATCATCAGTTACTTCAATTTCTTCATCTTTAATTGCACCGTAACGTTGAACAACATAAGAAACTGTTTTAATTTCTTTCTGAGCAACATATTCATTCTTTGCTTCTAAAGTGGTTACATATATCCCTTGATTAATAATCGCAAAGTATTTTTCTTGTTTGATTTTATCTTGGTAATACTGCTTACTGTCTTTCCATTGTTGTTGAACGTCTGGCTCTTCTGAGTTTTCCATTTCTTCAATACGAGATTGCAATAATTTCTTATCAAACATTCCCGTAGCAGAATCTGTAAAACTTTGAGTAAACTCAGGAAGAACATCAAATCCTTCTTCACCGTATAAGTATGCATCAAACTCATTATCTGAAACATCAATTCCTAATGCTTCAAACTCAGCACTTAAAACCAAACGGTCTGTAAACATTTTCCAAACTTGTGCTTTATCAACCGGTTTTGAAGGTTGCTGTTGTTGTTGCGCTTGTCGATCTGCGTTCAGCTGAGCCATTTCAACATCTCTATTAAAGTCTTGCTCTTTTACTTTTTCACCATAAACAGTCCCGATTCCATATTTAGATTCGACATTGCCTGTCATTTTGTTGTAATCTGTAAAAATAAAAGCCATAAGTGCCCCTCCAATTAGAACGAGCATTAACCATGATTTTTCGCGTATTTTTCCTATTATCGCCATTTTTCTTGTTTTCTATATCTTAAATAAGTCTGCGAATATAGTCAGATCAATCGAGTATTTCAACTAAATGGGTGAGAACATTTTAACTTGGATTAAAAAAAACAAAGCCAATCGATCGAAATCAATTGGCTTTTCATGTTTTAAATGTTAATTATCAAGGTTTTACAATGCTTTTATTATCGTCATCTGAATCATCTGGGCAAGCACCTAAAGTATCTCCATGTCGTTGATGAATCAACCATTGGTTTTGTGTAATTACCATTTCTTGTGTTTCATCTGACCCTGGTACTTTATGACAAATGGTTATCGTTCCTGTTCCACCTGTGCCTATGCTTCCCACTTGAGTACATGAACCTAATTTATCACCATGTGCTTTGTGTACTGCCCATTCAGACTCTTTAATTTGCATTTCTTCTTGTTGAGTTGTACCTGGAACTTTATGGCAAATTGTAATCATTTTCTCATTCACAACAGTTGGACAAGGTTCTTTAGAGTCGCCGTGCGCTTTGTGTTTTGCCCACTCTGATTCTTTAATTTTAATGGTCGACTTTTCGCCTGTTTGTGGGTCAGTGTGACAAATAACATAGGTTAATTCTGTGTTTGGGTCACTAATTTCTCGGCAAGTACCTTTTGTATCTCCATGTGCTTCGTGAACTGCCCAATCTGAAGCACTGATAACTATAGTAGATTGTGTATTTGTTTTTGGACTTTTGTGACAAATTGTAATTTGGTCGTCTATCGGGTCTTCAACTTGTGGACATCCACCTAAAATATCGCCATGTGCTTGGTGCGTTGCCCATTCTGAGAGTGGAATATACATTTCAACATCTTTTTCTCCTTTCTTCCCAGAATTATGACAAATCAATACTTTTCTCATATCGGTAACCTTCTTAATTTGAACAGATTGATTAATTGCACCACAAGAATTGGTTGCAACCACTACAATATTGTTCATTCCTTCGATTAAATTTACGACAGCTTCAAATCTTTTTGTTGTGGAGGAATAAGTCCCTCCTGTTATAATTTGACCATTATTCGTTGCTTGAATTTGATTTGTAGAAGATACATTCTGTAAAGCTACACTCAATAACACCGTAGATTCTGTAGTTGAATTTTCTAACGGCGAAAGAATGTTTACCTCTGGAGAATAACAGGGTTTGTATTGAATGTTTACCGTTTTTAGATCATTTCCACAATTGTTCACTGCTTTTATTTGAATTGAGTTTCCTCCCGGTTGAAGTATAAAATTCGTTTGATAAATTTTTGTAGAGGCATTAAATGTACCACCGGTATAAACCGCTCCATTAATCGTTACCGTCAATTGATTTCTATTTGCAACATTGAGAATGCTCACTTTTAAAATTGCAGAATTCTGTGTAGACATCGTTTGATTCGGTAGAATAATCGTTACTGCTGGTGGAACACAAGGAGAGTATATCGTATTCACAGATTGAGAAACCGTTCCACAATCATTTGTTGCAGTAACCAAAATATTGTTTTCTCCACTGGCTAAAGAAATTCTGGCTTGGAAAATTTGCGTTGCAGCATCAAAAGTTCCTGTTTGAGTTAACACCCCATTCACTCTTAATTGTACTTGGTTTCTATTAGAAATATCTGTCAACTTAACTTTAACCAATGTTTGTGCATTTGGAGAATTACCATTTATTGGAGAAATAAACATTACCGTAGGTAAAGAACAAGGAACATATTCTATTGTAACCGTTTTTCTATCTGTCCCGCACGTGTTGCTACCAAATAATTCAAGTGTGTTTGTTCCTCTTCTCAATGTAATTGTAGAAGAAAACTGATGAGTTGTTGGGTTAAAAGAGAATGTTTTATTCATTCCGTTTAACCTAAAATTAATATTACTTTGTGTTGTTACACCAGTAATTGTTGCTTGAAAAGTAAACTGTGCATTATCTACAATTTGTGATTGACTTCCTGTAGCAATTGCCACAAAAGGACTCACACACGATGTGTATTCAATACTTGTCGTTTGCTCCACCTGTCCACAATTATTCGAAGCAACAATTCGTAAAGTATTAATCCCTCTTTTTAAAACAGTGTTACTGCTAAAATTTCCTATTGATGAGTTGTGAGAGAATGAATTTACTCGATTCCCGTTCACGTAATATTCAACAGTTGTTGCATTCACTACATTTGCATTTACGGTGTAATTTGCGTTGGTTACCGTAATTCCATTTCCTTGAGGGTTAACAAACTGAACAATTGGCGCAGTACATTGAACATAATTGATTGTAATGACACGTTCATCTTTTCCACATCCATTTCCCGCTTCAATTCTAATTGTATTATTTCCAGGTTGAAGAAAAACTTTCGCTTCAAACCTTTCATTATTTGGGTTGTATATAAAATTCGTAGAAAGCTGTCCGTTTACATCAAAAACAAGGTTGTTTCTGCCCGCAACTTCTTCAATAATTGCTTGAATAGTGTATTGATTTTCATAAACAGTAATTGAACCCCCTCGTGGTTTATTGATGTTTATTCTTGGTGTTAAACAACCTCCTCCAGGGTTCGGATTACTTGTATTTGTTGGGTTTGTTTGAGTTGTTTGCGTATTCTGTGCTTGTTGCTCCAACCTTTCTTCTTCTGTATAATGACGAATATGGAATTTTAGATACAAGTTTGTGTAATGGTAAATGTCATTTGTAAACATGCCCCATCTCTCTGTTGGATCAATGTATCCATCAAACAAATCATTCATTGTGAAAGTTGTTTTATGCTCTAACCCAATCTGAAACCGAGGTCCGACTTGATAACCCAACCCAAATCCTAAACTTGGCATAAAATCAACATTGTAACGACTGAGAGAACTACCGTCAAGGGCGAGGTCATAATCTTTATCACGCATTTTACGCCATTCTTTTTTCGTCATTCCATCAGGAGAATAATAGTAAATATCAGAATACGATAATGTTGAATCTTCGTACAATAAATCTCCTTTTGTTTGATTCCAAACAAAATTTACTCCTCCAAAAATATAAGGATCCCAACCTGAATTTTCTCGTAAACTATTGGCGTGAATAACTAACTCTAAACCAAATTCATGAATTTGAGTTTGAAAATTATTAATGGTATAACCTAAAGTATCGTATAATGTTCTGACGTTTCCTTGAGGTGTTATGGATGCATTATAACCGTTTAAAGATGTTGTGTCGTAATCTTGTCCTCTCCATTTTCCACCTAAATATCTAAAACGTAAATCAAAACTAACTTTCTTTCCATAATTATAGTTAAAAGCACGACCTAAGGTCAATCCCCAAGCAATATTGGTTTTGTTTTTAACATCTGTTGTGTTCCATGCGGCTCCTGAATTAATCCCTAAAAACCATTTAGAATCGTGGTCATAATCCAATTTTTGAGCAAAAGATGTCTGTAAAAAAATACAGTAAAAAGTAGTGTAATGATTCTTTTCATAGGTAATGTTTTATGATAATTTCGTTGCTTTCTTCTAATTTTATGCCAAATCATACTAAAGTTTGATTCGCTTTCGTTAGTAAAGTAATTAAAACTCGTCAAAATTATCTTATTTTTGCCTAAATGCCTATTTAATTGCATCGATTTTCTGTTTATGAATTCAAAATTGATTTTTATTTCTTTTTTATTTGCCTTCATTCAGTTGAACGCGCAAGAAACCTATAATCAATGTAATAGTGCATTAGAAATTTGTCCAACTACTACTTTTTCTGTAAATAACATTGCTGCAAACTCTACGGTTTGTTCAGGGTGTGAAGATGACTTTAATTATTGTTTTACTTCTGAGAATAGCATCTGGCTAACCTTTACAACAAATGCAAACGGAGGAGACGTACAGGTTAATTTTTCAAACCTCATTTTTCAAACCAACGCCGGACAAGGAAACCAGTTGCAAGCAACAATCATAGAGGCTACAATTCCATGCAGTGCAAACAGTTATACACAAATTGGAAATTGTGTTTCTAATGCTACGGGAAATTTTACACTAAATGCTGCTGGTCTTCTTCCAAATACGACGTACTACATTGTCATAGATGGAGACAATACAGGTGCTGGAATTACTTCCCCTGCAGAAGCAAATTTTTATGTTCAGATTTCTGGAACAGCTGTTATTCGACCGCCACCAAGTTTAACCATTGCACAAAATTCAGCTTCTATTTGTTTGAATGAAACGGTGTTTTTCAATGTTACTCCGAGTGATTGCCCAAACAATACTGACTACACTTGGTCTATCAATGGAATACCTGTTGCAACAACAACAGATACACTGTTCTCCACTTCACAATTAGTTGACGGTGATGTTGTTACAGTAGAAACGGATTGCTATACTATTTGTCCCGAGCACGTCAGTGTTAATAGTACAACTTTCTCTGTCTATTCTTTCAATGTAGATGCTGGACCAGACATAACAACTCAAGCGGGAGTTCTCACTTCCATTAACGGCAACACAAGTGCACCCGTTTACTCTTGGGAGCCAAGTTATTTATTCTCCGACCCAAATGCACTGACAACACTTGTTAGCACAGACCAAACAGTTACTTTAACATTAAGTGCAACAGAAAACGGTTGTACCTTAACAGATTACCTCATTCTCACGATAAACACAGGTTTAGAAATTCCAAACACATTTCCTCCAAACGGTGACGGCAACAATGAAACATGGCGAATAAAAGGTATTGAAAACTATCCAGATTGTACTTTAAAAATATACACGCGCTGGGGGCAACAAGTTTTTCAAAGTGTTGGTTATTCAAAAGATAAAGCGTGGGATGGTTCTATCAATTCAAGAAAAGCAGCTGAAGGTGTCTATTTTTATGTACTTGATTTAGGAAACGGATCAGAATTAATCAAAGGAACAATAAACTTAATACGATGAAACTGTTTATTCTCTTCCTATTTTCATTTACCCTGTTTGCTGTTAATGCACAACAATTACCACAATACACTCAATGGTATCAAAATCAATTTTCAACCAATCCTGCATTTGCTGGCACAAAAAGATGTGTGGATGTTCATGCTTTGTATAGAAATCAATGGGTGGGGTTTGATGGCGCGCGAAAAAGTGGATTTGTCACTGCAAGTATTCCGCTTTACACCCAAAGAAAAGCTTATTTAACTACGAGACATGGTGCTGGTTTTAAATTTGAACATGATCAAGTTGGTGCTTTTACTTTCAACCGATTTAATGTTGCGTATGCAGCCCATTTTAATTTTGATAAACACAAACGGATTTCTTTTGGGCTCTACGCAGGAATGATACAAATGGGTTATGACCCTTCATTAACCACCGTTCTTGATACGGACCCTGCTGTTTATCGCGAAGGTAGTATTGTGGCCCCTGATGCATCTTTTGGCATTTTATTTAAAGATGAGAAATATTTTTTCGCTGCTGCATTCAACAATCTCATCCCTACCAAATGGTCAAAAGTTGGAAATAATTCCCAAACTATTTTACATCTAGAATTAAAAGGAGGTTATCAATTTGTTGTGAATGAAAATGTTTCTTTTATTCCTGCTATGATTATACGTACACCTGTCAGGGGTAAAACTTCTGCCGATTTAAACTTATTCTTAGATTTTAAAAACACTTTAACATTTGGGCTAGGGTATCGAAATACAGATGCGCTTTTAGCTTTTGCCTCTGTTAAAATAAATGGACAATTTGCTTTAGTTTACTCTTTCGATTATACCCTTTCAAAAATTCAAAACGTAGCAAAGAATACTCACGAGGTTTCATTGCGTTTCTCTACTTGCAAAGTGAAGAAAACAAGAACGGCAAGCTGCCCGCTGTTTTAGAAAGAAGTACTATAGAACAACTGTATGAAAATAGAAGGATGTGTTTTTAAGATCATCTTGCCCAAAACAATTTCAACCCTTCGATGTGTATAAATAACTGTGCATCTTTGTTTTTGACTTCATTCTTCTCTGCATCTTTGTTTAAAATGTTTTAATATGAAATTATTTATAAGCTTTATTCTCGGTCTGTTATTGATAACTTCTTGTGTTCCTGCAAAGAAATACAACGAACTATTGGAAAGAGAAAAACAATGCAGTGAAGAGTTGAAAAAGCACAAAACAAATGCTTTAAATTTTGAAGCAGAAGCCAAAGATTTGCGTACACAGCACGAACAGCTAACTGCCCAAGTAGTCGATTTAAAAATCGATACAACTCGTTTAGGCTTAGATTATCGAACATTGTTAGCTAAATACGATAAATTGGCTGAAATCAATGAATCTTTGGAAACAACTTATGGTAATTTAAGGTTGAAAAGTGGCAAAGAAAGTGCAGACTTAAATTCTGAATTGGAAACGAAAAAAATTGAACTACAGAAAAAAGAAGATGATTTATTGGAGTTAGAGCGTCAATTGTTGGAAAAACAAACTTTACTAGTAGAACGTGAACAACGTGTGAATGAGTTAGAAAAAATTATCCACGATCAAGAAAGAGCAACACAATTACTAAAAGAAAAAGTAGCAAAAGCTTTGATTGGATTTGCAGACAAAGGTCTAACTGTTGAAGAAAGAAACGGTAAAATTTATGTAAGCATGGAAGCAAAACTATTATTTGCATCGGGAAGCACTCAGGTGGGTGCTGAAGGTAAAAATGTACTCATTGATTTATCCAAAGTTTTAGAAACAGAAACAGAATTGGAAATTATTGTTGAAGGCCATACCGATACCGATAAAATGGCCGGTAGTAAACATCCAAAAAACAACTGGGAACTCTCTGTTTTAAGGGCAACCTCCGTAATTGAAATAATGTTGGAAAATTCAACGATAAATCCTGCGCAATTAATGGCCGCAGGTCGCTCTGAATTTATTCCCGTTGATATAAACGATAAATCAAAAAATCGTCGAATTGAAATAATAATTTCGCCAAACCTAAATGAATTATACGAATTGATTAGCCAATAAATGAATGTAAAAGCTTCTATTCTACTTAAGTTAAAAGTTCTCCCTGAAAAACCTGGAGTTTATCAGTTTTACAATAGAGAAGAGAAGATTTTATACGTCGGAAAGGCAAAAAACCTCAAAAAGAGAGTTGCTTCCTACTTTAATAAAAAGCAAGAGTATGGTAAAACCCGTGTACTTGTTGCCCAAATTGATGAAATAAAATACATTGTTGTTGAAACAGAAATGGATGCACTGTTGTTGGAAAACAGTCTGATAAAAAAGTACCAACCAAAATACAACATACAACTCAAAGACGATAAAACATATCCGTGGATTTGTATAAAAAAAGAAGCCTTTCCTCGTGTTTTTTCTACACGAAGAATTGTAAAGGACGGTTCTAAGTATTTCGGTCCTTACCCAAGTGTAAAAGTTGTAACTACTCTCCTCTCTTTTATTCGAGAAGTATATCCGCTCAGAAATTGCAACCTCGATTTATCTAAAAATAAAATTGCTGAAAAAAAACATAAAGTATGCCTAGAGTATCACCTTGGAAATTGCAAGGGCGGCTGTGTTGGGTATGAAAAAGAAGACGAATACAATGTTTATATCAAGGAAATTGAACATATCGTTAAAGGAAATATTGGTGAAGTTATTCGTTCTTTGAAAGATAAAATGATGACACTTGCAGAAGAGTTAAAATTCGAAGAAGCACAAGAAGTCAAAGAAAAAATATCCACCATCCAACGTTACAAAGCAAAATCTACGGTTGTTTCTCCTACGATTTCTCAATTGGACGTTATTACCGTTCTCCAAGACGAGAAAACAGCTTTTGTAAATTATCTCGTCATTCAAAACGGCTCAATTATTCATGGTTTTACCGTTGAAGTTAAAAAGAAACTCGAAGAAACTGATGCCGACATTATTGGTTTTGTTTTACCAGACATGCGAGAAAGATTCAGTAGTCAGAACAAAGAGGGTTTAATTGCTCATTCTATCGGATTAGAATTGGATGGAATAACATTCTTTGTTCCTCAGCGTGGCGACAAAAAGTCTCTTATTGATCTATCTCAACGGAATACTAAGTTCTTTCGAATGGATAAGTTAAAACAAGAGAAAATTAAAAACCCAGAGCGACACACCGAAAGAATTCTAGAGCAAATTCGCGTTGATTTTCGATTACAAGAAAAACCTGTACACATTGAGTGTTTTGATAACTCTAACCTCCAAGGAACAAATGCTGTTTCTGCCTGTGTCGTTTTTAAAAATGCAAAACCAAGTAAAAAAGATTACCGCCATTTCAATATTAAAACAGTCGATGGTCCTGACGATTTTGCATCCATGGAGGAGGTAGTATATCGAAGGTATAAACGTTTATTAAAAGAAAACCAATCTTTACCCCAACTCATTGTCATTGACGGTGGAAAAGGGCAATTAAGCGCATCACTAAAAGCATTAGAGCGACTAAATCTCCGTGGAAAAATCGCCATTGTAGGAATTGCAAAACGTTTGGAAGAAATTTTCTTTCCAGGTGACCAATATCCTATCTACATTGATAAAAAATCGGAAAGTTTACGCATTATTCAATATTTAAGAAATGAAGCACATCGCTTTGGAATTACACATCATCGAGACAAACGTAGTAAAGCATCTTTGACGTCCGAAATAACAGCAATCAAAGGAGTAGGACCTAAAACACATGAAGAATTAATGAAGGCTTTTAAAACGGTAAAAAAATAAAGACCGCAACCGTTGATGAATTAAAAACTGTTGTTGGTGAAGCAAAAGCAAAAGTTGTTTTTAACCACTTTAACCAAGTATAAAAGATAAATACCTTTTTTCTTGTTCTAAAACATCAAATGAAGAATTATTTTTCATTTGTGCTGAAATTTCTATAAAAGTATCTTTATTCATTTCAAGAATTGATGAAAAATTTTCTAAATTATAGTAAACACTTGCCGGTTGCATCTCTTCGATCAGTGAATATTCTTCATGAATTAGCAACGATTTATGGTAACCAAAAGCGACATTCATTGCCCCTGAGATTTGATTTTTAAAATATTGATCAGCACTTGGTGTGTTGGGATGAACCAAAGGAAGAATAGCTGTAGATAATTGAATTTGTTGCGAAAATTCTTCGTTTGAAACAAAATGATCATAGAAAATGACCTTGTCTGATAACTGATTTTCTATCAACCTTTTTTTAAATACAATTACTTCAGCTTGATTTGGGTCACTTTTTCCTAAAAAAACAAATTGGAAATCATTTCCAACGTTTTTAATGAGTTGTGGAAAACCTTCTAAATCTTTCCGACGATTTTCTACCCCCCCAATAACGACTATCGTTTTTTTGGGGAATTTCTCGTGATTTATACTTGCTTTATTAAAGTGAATAGGATAAAAGTAATCTAAAGAAATGCCTTTTTGTGGTGTAATTTTATCTTTCAAAAAAGCACTCAACAATAAATACTTTTTAATCTTTTTATGTATGATTTTCTGCGTAAAACTGTCGTTAAATTTTCGCGTTGTGTGAATAATCCCAATAAATTCTATTTTAGAAAAAAGAGCAAGAATGGATAAATTTCGGATATGATTGCCTTGCGCAGTATTTAAAACAAGTTTAGATACACCTTCTTTTTTTAAAAAGTGGAGAAGTTTTCGCATCGACTTCATTTTGTTTTTTAATTCTGCTTCTGAAAGAAGAAGAAGAGAATCGATGTAATCGCTAAAAAATGGGTTTCTATCCATTACAACCTGAGTTGTTATAAGAATAACTTTTCTACCCGATTGTTTAATGGCATCCATTTGGGTTAATAAGCACTCATCATGTGATCCTCCAATTTCTACTAATGCGATTTTTTCCATTCTTTATTATAGCTGTCAACAATTCGTACTTTGTAATCTTTTATTTATGTAAAGAAACAAAAAACAATCTTTCTTATATTTATAAAATGAAAATAATACGACTTCTTTTACTCTTCTTCCTAATGTTTTTTGTTCAGAATTCATTATTTGCACAAAAAAAGAAGTCTTAGTAGTTATTGACCCTGGACATGGTGGAAGTGATCCTGGTCACCTCGCTCACAACACTCAATTGCATTCTGAAAAAGAATTAAATTTACTTATTGCGAAAGAATTAGGAGGCTACTTGGAGAAATACTTACAAAATGTTAGGGTCATGTACACTCGAACAAATGATATTTATCCGAGTCTAGATGATAGAGTTGCAATGGCAAATAAGAATAAAGCAGATTATTTCATCAGTATTCACTGCAATGGAAACGATAATAAACGAGTAAAGGGAACAGAAACACATGTTCATACTATGCGTTTAACAAAATCTGTTCAACTAGCTCGTGAAATTGAAAAACAGTTTTCCAAACGTGCCGGCCGAAAATCAAGAGGTGTTAAAGACATGAAAGATTTAAAGCACACCTTACAGGTTTTAAAATACACCAATATGACAAGTGTTTTAGTCGAATGTGGATTCTTAACAAACACTAAGGAAGCCAATTATTTAAACACGACTTATGGTCAAGAAATCATTGCTTCTGCAATTTTTCGAGCTTTTCGAACAACAATTATTAAAGAATTTCCAAAAATTAATTTTGTGCAGAGAAAAAAAGTCCAAAACACAGAGAAAAAAACATCATCACAGTATTATTGCATTCAAATAATGTCATCTATCCTACCTATTAACGAAGAAGACAAATCGTTTAAACGATTGAAAATGAATGTACATCGAAAAGAATTGAACACGAAAAATGCTTACAAATACATCTATTTAGTGGGTAATTTTTCTACACAAGAAGAAGCTAAAAATGCCTTGAATCAAATAAAAAAACGAGGGTTTACAGATGCAATTGTTGTAAAAAAGAATTGATTTTAAAAAAAACATGGAAAAGCGATATTTTTTTCTGTTTTCTGTTTGAAAAATAAATTCTTTCCCTATATTTGCACTCGCTAACACCAAATAGGTGCGCAAATTCTCCCTTAGCTCAGTTGGTTAGAGCATCTGACTGTTAATCAGAGGGTCCAAGGTTCGAGTCCTTGAGGGAGAGCAAGAGCTTATCTAACGATAAGCTCTTTTTTTATGCTATAACGTTTTGGAATTAACACCAATCAATATTAAAAATTGAGTGTGAAATCATGGAAGAACCAAAATTTTCATGTCTGAATGCGTCTGACGACAATTAAATCGGTGGAAGAGCTAAAAAAGACTTCACTGTGTTGTGAAATCTTTTTTAGTCATTATCAAAATATGAAACTCTAGAATTATAGTCAGAATATATTCTACATACTCTGATCCAACTTCTTTACCATCGTTAAAATGGTCGCCATTGCAACTGTTTCTCCCGTTTCATCATACATATCAACTAAAAACTTAACAATCCCTTTAGCGATATCATTCTCATCTTTCTTTTCTTGGTCTATTTTTTCTTTCACCGTAAATCGAACGCCAATTGTTGCCCCTGGATAAACAGGTTTCGTAAATCGTGCTTCTTCTACACCGTAATTCAATAAAACCGGACCTTTCTTTGGGTCAACGAATAAACCTGCCGCTTTTGATAGTAAGAAATAACCATGTGCTACTCTTTTTTCAAAAATAGTACCGTCCAAAGAAGTTTCATCCATATGTGCATAGAAGTTATCTCCAGAAACATTCGCAAAATTTACAATATCTGCATCTGTTACGGTATGTTTATGTGTAAAAACAGTATCGCCAATCGTTAATTCTTCGAAATGTTGTCTAAACACATGAGGGTTTGCTTCTGGCATCTCTGCACCTACCTGGAATTGCTCTGTAATCTTCGTAATCGTAGTTGGGTGACCTTGGATAGCTGTTCGTTGCATGTAATGCAAAATTCCACGTTTACCACCCATTTCTTCTCCTCCACCAGCTCTACCTGGACCACCATGTGTTAACAGCGGCATTGGAGAACCATGTCCTGTGCTTTCTTTCGCACAACCTTTATTCAACACTAAAATTCGGCCGTGCATATGTGCTGCATTGATGACAAAATCTTTCGCTTCATCATCATTTGGGGTAACAATGGAAGAAACCAATGAGCCTTTCCCCATTCGAGAAAGTTCGATGGCATCATCCAATGATTTATAGGGCATTATCGTAGAAACTGGTCCAAAACATTCAATGTTGTGAACATCTGTTTTATTGAATGGGTCATTATTTCTAAATAAAATTGGAGAGAAAAAAGCTCCTTTCTCTTTATCTGCACCGACTACGTCAAAATTATCTAAATCACCATAAACAATATCTTGAGATTTTGCTAATAATTCAACATTCTCACGAACACGCTCTACTTGTAAATTCGTTGCTAACGCTCCCATTCTTACTCCTTCTTGACTTGGGTCGCCAATTATTGTTGTACTTAAACGACTAGCAATCGCTGATTCAACCTCATCGATTAAGTTTTCTGGAACGATAATTCTTCGAACAGCCGTACATTTTTGTCCAGCTTTCACTGTAATCTCTTTTGTACATTCTTTGATGAATAATTTAAACTCTTCAGTATCTGGTGTTGCATATTCACCTAAAACGGATGCATTTAACGAGTCTGCTTCAAGGTTAAAAGGAACACTATTTTCCACGATGTGCGGCATTGATTTTAAAATACGACCTGTTTTGGCAGAACCCGTAAAAGTAACTACATCCTCAGAAGAAACATGATCAATCACACCACGACCTAATCCACAAATCAATTGCAAAGAACCTTCGGGTAAAATTTTCGAAGCAATGATGTCTCTCACCATAACTTCCGTCAAATAACATGTAAACTCGGATGGTTTCACAACAGAAGGAACACCTGCCATCATATTGACAGCAATTTTCTCTAACATTCCCCAAATTGGGAAGTTAAAAGCATTGATATGAACAGCAACACCACGTTTAGGCACCATAATATGATGTCCAATAAAAGATCCTCCTTTTGAAAGGGGAGCAGCAACACCATCAACATGATAAGGTAAATCTGGAAATTGTCTTCTCAAAGATGCATTGGCAAAAAGGTTACCTATCCCACCTTCGATGTCTATCCAAGAATCTACTTTTGTTGCTCCAGACCATGCACTTACTTCATAATATTTACGTTTTTTTTCCATTAAATGAAATGCTAATGCTTTTAACATTCGACCACGTTCTTGAAAAGTCATTTTGCGTAGCTTATCTCCACCTGTTTTACGTCCATAAGCTAAAATTGACTCGTAATCGAGACCAGCACTTGAAGCTTCTCCAATTTTATCGCCAGTTATAGCATTGAATAAATCGAGTTCAGAACCCTGTCCGTCAACCCATTGACCTTGTACGTAATTTTGATATCGTTGCATTTTTATCGTATATTTGAAAAGTAAAAATAATCAAAATTGCTTGAAGACTGAAAAAGAACGTATCATAAATTCTGCTTTAATAGCGGAAGACAATATAAACGGTGTGATATATCGTCTCTATGAGAATAGAATTTATCACATAGTCATTCCTCCTATGCATAATGTTGGGATGGAAATCGTTGAATATGGACTAAAATTTATTCAGCGAAATGGTGGAGGAAAATTTTACAATATTTTTGAATTTAGTAACTTTTCTGACATCAAACCTGAAATGCGAGAATGGGCAGCTGATCCAAAAGGAAACGATTATACTTTTTCTGATGCAATTGTCATTCATTCACTTTCTCAAAAAATACTAGCAGATTTTTATATCCGATTTAATAAACCTGTAAAACCAACGAAGGTATTTTTCAATTTAAAATCGGCGGAAAAGTGGACATTGAAACAAATGGAAGAATAAAATCACTCCACCAACTTAAACTCTTCTGCATGTTATTTAATCCATAGCAGAGTTTCGCGTATTTCTTCTAAATCAAACGAAGTAACCAATTTCATTCGGTATTCTTTGAAGTGAGAAATTCCTTTAAAGTAATTTGTATAATGACGTTTCATTTCTGCTACACCCAACGTTTCTCCTTTCCATTTTACACTCATCTCTAAATGCTCCATGCATGCATTTGCTCGATCAATGATGCTTGGTTTTGGTAAGATTTCACCGGTTGCAACGTAATGTTTAATTTCATTAAAAATCCATGGGTTTCCGATACTCGCTCGACCGACCATGATACCGTCTACATTGTATTTTTCTTTGTATTCTTTCGCTTTTTGTGGAGAATCAATGTCACCATTTCCAAAAACAGGAATTTTCATTCGAGAATTGTTTTTAACCGCAGCAATCAACTCCCAATCGGCTTCACCTTTATACATTTGCTTTCTCGTACGCCCGTGAATAGAGATTCCTTCTATTCCAACATCTTGCAAACGTTCGGCAACATCAACAATGTATTTTGAATTTTCATCCCACCCCAAACGTGTTTTAACAGTAACCGGCAAGTGTGTTGATTTCACAATTTCTGCTGTCATTTTTACCATTTTTGGAATATCTTGGAGAATTCCAGCCCCAGCTCCTTTGCAGGCCACTTTCTTTACCGGGCAACCGTAATTGATATCAATAATATCAGGGTTAGCTTGCTCTGTTAATTCTGTTGCACGCTTCATGCTTTCGATGTCGTAGCCAAAAATTTGAATTCCAATCGGTCGTTCATATTCAAAAATATCCAACTTCTGAACACTTTTAGCAGCGTCACGAATAAGTCCTTCTGATGAGATAAATTCGGTGTACATTAAGTCCGCACCATAACGTTTGCACAACGCACGAAACGGAGGGTCACTTACATCTTCCATAGGAGCGAGCAACAATGGAAAATCACCTAAATCAATATCTCTAATTTTAGCCATGGTGCAAAGGTAACCAAAAATAGAGAAAATAATAAAGAGTCTTTTGGGGAAGAGTTTAGAGGTTTTTCTATGACCGACTTATAGGAAATGAAGCCCTCTCAACTCAAAACTGTTTACCAACCGCCACCACCACCGCCGCCAAATCCACCGCCGGAAAACCCGCCACCACTACTTCCTCCACTCGAAGAACTCGGTGGGGTTGAAGCAGAAGAAATTGTACTCGCTAACTCATTTCCCATATCGCCTATGTCATGAAAACTGGTTCCAATTAGGTAAGGCATAAATAAAGAACTGTTCTTTCTCAACTCTTTTGGCTCAAATTTACCAGCCCATTCTTCAGCAATATCTAATGCAATTGCATACGCTAAGTTTTCTTCAAAATGGGAGAAATCTAATGTGGGTGGGTTCATTAATTTAATTCGTTCCTTGTCTGTATATTTCATATACATTTTAAACCCTGCAATTTCATCCATTTTTTGTCGACCTTTTTGAGTGGGTTGTTCTAATAATCTATAGAAAATTAAATTGATAATGACAGATAAAATAACACTGACAATTAAAATAAAAATTGCTCCACCATATAAAGCAAATGTTACTGCACCAAAAACAAGGAGTATAAATGTAATAATAAACGGTTTTACGCGCAAGTGACTGTTACGTTGAAAGTAGACCTTATTCTGCTTATCATCAATATCATTGACTAAATTATTACTGACAACATTAATTTTCGAATTGTAAACGCCCTTTTCAATTTCAACAATATCATTCATTGAAAAAAGTTGCTTTTTGAAAGCTTTCTCAATGTCATTAATTGGTTTTATATTTCCACCTTTAGTTTTGGTAATCGTGTATTTATTGTGCTTAAAAATTAAACCCTTTTTTTCTTTTTCTATCGATAAATATCCTTTCGTTGCAAGGCTAATTAGCGTAGAACCAAACATTGTATTTGTTCTTCGCCCTTCATTTTCAAGGTAAGCACATTCTGCCGGAGAAAAATCATCGGGTGCTTTAAACAATGGTATTATTGTCCCTTTTTTGGGATCTCTCCCGTGTTTCCACCATAGAATAAAATTAAAAAGAAAACTGATGATTAAGCCGAGAACACAAATAATATACAACAAGTAAGTTTGTAACCAAAACCAAAATTCTTCAGAAGGTGTTGGGTAAATAATATGTCCTTTTTCCCACGCAACAGCAACCGATAATCCTTCATGTGCTTGCATTGGTTTGTTACTTGAAAAGACAACTGAATTTTGCGATTTAATTGTGGAAAAATCTTTACTTTTTTCTCCTTGACGTCCTGTATATCCATTCAATTGAACAAGTTTTGCGCCTTTTGGATAGTGAACTACTGCAGAAATGCTATCAATATTAAATATCCACCCATTTCCATTCACATTCCAATAAAACTCGTCGTATTTTTCGTAGAAACCTAAAACATGTTCAACTTGGTACTCTATTTCATAGGTGTATTGTCCTGTTTCTAAGAAAACATCCTTATCGCCACAATAAATCCGAATTCCATTGGAAACACTTTCAGTTTGAAATTTTTCTACTTTTCCATCACGTTTCACACTGATGAGGTCGAAATCTACTCGATAATTCCCTCCATTGTACTCATAAGACAATGGAATTTCTCTGAAAATACCACGTTTGATATCGATTCCTCTTGAATATACAACGATGGTTCCAGTTACGGTAACAATTCTATCTTCTCCAATAACAATGTCACTGGAAAACAGATTAATTTTTTCTTCTTGTGTGAAAGAAAGAAATGCCAAGCAAACAGAAAATAATAAAAAGATAGCTTTTATCATAAAACAGTATAAATTAGTTTAAATCAATGGTTGGAACATTTATTTCATTTTCATTTATTTCATAAAAATCAATGCCCTTGAATCCAAACTTTTTTGCAACTAATACAGCAGGAAATACCTCTGTTTTTGTGTTGAAATCTCGAACAGTTCCGTTGTAATACCTTCTTGCCATTGATAAATCATTTTCAACTGCAGAAAGGTTGTCCATGAGTTTTAAAAATTGTGTATTTGCTTTTAGCTCAGGGTAATCCTCAATCGTTATTTTAAAATGATTCAATGCACTTGTCATTTTTTGATCTTTTAACGCCGTTTGTTGAAAGTCATTTCCACTTCTCAATGCAACGATTTTTTCAAGTACATTAGCTTCATGTTCATTGTAAGCTTTTGTAGCATTCACCAAGGCTGGGATGAGAGAAAAACGTTTTTTCAGTTGAACATCAATTCCACTAAACGCCTCATCAACAATATTTTGTGCTTGAATAAGTCTATTGTAAATTGTCCACACAAAAACAACAAGTAGAAAAACAACAGCAAGAAATATAAATAAAATGGTCATGCGTTTTTGTATAAAAGTACAAAAAATCTCGAGAAAGTTGTGAAACAGTATTGAGAGTGATTTACGAGGGACGTACACTTGAAAAAGATAAAAATTTACTTTTTCATTTCATATTCCTTGTTCAATGTTTATATCTATCTCAAAATTATTCATAAAAAAACCCTTCTAATTTGGTAAATGAGCTTGTCGCAGTTACCCCTGCCTCTTGCACAAAACTTACCCCATCACAGCATCTAAACTCTCGCAGAATGCCTGAGCTGCAACTTTTAAATATTCTTCTGTGTGAGCTTGAGAAATAAATCCAACTTCATATCCACTTGGTCCTATGTAAACTCCTCTGTCTAATAATTCAGAGAATAAAGCAGCGAATTTAGACATATCTCCATCAATTTCATCTGCACGACGAATCGTTTTTTTCCCATCGAATGATAACCAAAAAATTGAACCAATGGTAATCAACTCAAAATTATATCCTTTCGTTTTTGCGTGAGCGTTGATTGTATTGACAAACGTTTTTGTTCTTCGTTCTTGATCTTCATAGAAACCATCTTTTGCACATTCTGTCAATTGAGCAATACCGGCTGCCATAGCAACAGGGTTTCCTGAAAGCGTTCCTGCTTGGTAAACTGGTCCGTCAGGAGAAATCATTGCCATAATCTCATTTCTTGCTCCATAAGCACCAACAGGCAATCCACCACCAATAATTTTACCGTAAGTGATGATGTCTGGTGTAATTCCATACAATTCTGCGGCACCATTAAAACCAACTCTAAATCCAGAAATAACCTCATCGAAGAATAATAAAGCACCATATTCTGTACAAATTTCTCGTAAAGCAGTTAAGAAAGACTTATCTTGCAATAACAATCCATTGTTTGCTGGTATCGGTTCAATAATCGCACAGGCAATATCTTTTCCAAAATCTGCAAAGCATTTTTTTAATGCGTCGATATCGTTTAATGGTAAAACTAAAGTCTCATTTGCGTATTCTTCAGGAACTCCTGCGCTTGATGATTCTCCAAAAGTTACCAAACCACTCCCTGCTTTGACCAACATTGAATCGGTATGTCCGTGGTAGCAACCTTCAAATTTTAAAACTTTTGTTCGTCCAGTAAAACCTCTTGCCATACGTAAAGCAGACATTACCGCTTCTGTTCCAGAGCTCACAAAACGAATTTTATCGATGAATGGGTTTTTAGAAAGAATTAATTCTCCCAATTCATTTTCCAGAACCGTTGGTGCTCCGAAACTTGCTCCATTTTTCAGTGCTGCAACAATTCCATCGTAAACACCTTTATTGTTGTGACCTAAAATCAATGGCCCCCAACTACAGCAAAAATCAATGAATTTATTTCCATCTTCATCCCAAATTTCACATCCATCTCCTTTTTTCATAAAGATTGGTGCACCTTCTACAGATTTAAAAGCACGAACAGGTGAATTGACCCCACCAGGGAAATATGTTTTGGCTGTTATAAATAATGATTCTGATTTGGAACGATTGATTTTTGTCATTGTTTTGATTTTTTTACAAAAATAAGAATTAAAGAAGCTAATTTCTATAGAGCGAAAAGAAAAGATGTTGAAATAAATAAAAGTTTATCTATTAATTCGTAGACCTCCACTTATACAAAGTAGTACAAAGAACGATTCCTAAAACATAAACCATATCAGAAAGCAAAATAAATAAATTTAACCCGATGACCAATCCGGTAAAACCAATCAAAATGAAAATGGCGTGAAGGTGGTTTTTCCAAATTGTTTCAACAGTCGTCGTTCTAAATTTTGCTGTCATTAAAAAAGTCATTTTGTATTGTTGGAAAGCAACAAATAATACCAGAGGAACAAGAATGTATCCTTGTTTTATTCCTAGTTCTTCGTAATTCCAAAAGTTTTTCATTTCACTGAAAAAGTCAATGGTAGGCGAAATAAATGTCATGGCAAAGTGAATCAAAGCAATCAAAACAATGAATAAAGCACTACTAAAAATACCAAATTTAATCCATTCTGTTTTCGGTTTTTGCTGAAATTGAATGGTTTTACGAGATTTTAGATGAGCAATCATTTCGTTCCCGATTAAATCGATAAAATAGAACAGAAGAATGAAGTATAAACTCCAGTTCCAGAGAAAAAACCCCATTAAAGGAATAATAGCATCCGATGCTATTTGAACGGCTTTTTGATTGATTTTCATCTATCTAATTTTGTTCGCTCGTGTTTTAGCCACTTCAAATTCTGGATTTAACTCCAAACATTTAGCGTATGATTTTAATGCTTTCTCTTTGTTTCCTTTTTCTTCGTGACAAATACCAAGGTTAAACCACGCCTCTAAAAAACGAGGGTCTGTTTTAATGGCTGATTGATAAAAATAGATGGCACTATCGATGTTTTTATCTTCAAACTGTTGAATATGCCCTTGATGAAACAAACCTCTCATAACATAAATATCGTCTTCACTGTATACCATTTCTCTATAACCTTCTTTTGCCCCTTCAAATTGTCCAAACATTTCTTTCGAATAAGCTTCTTGGTATTTGAATTCGTAATTATCTGGTTTTAATTTTGCAGCAGAAGTAAAATATTCAACACATAATGGGTCATTCTCCGCTTGAAAAATCTGCCCTAAAATAAAATAAGCTTCATAGAAATCGGGGTCTTGTTGGATGGCTGTTTCATAAGAAGATATAGCTAATTTTTTATTGTCCATCATCAAATATGCCGTTCCTTTTAAAACATAAGCATTTCTGTATTTTGGGTCTATTCGAAGCGCATCGTTCACAAATTGAAATGTTCTGTCAAAATCTTGCTGATACAAATAAGTGGAAGCCAATCCAACTAAAGCCCTTGTGTTTTCAGGTTGTTTTCCTAAGACAACTTTATAGTGTCGTTGAGCAATACTCACATCTTCAACGGTTCTATTGTGTCGATTATTTAAAACCTCTGCATACAATAGCCGAGCATCAACGTTTAAAGAATCAAGTCGAAATGCTTTTGCAGCATCATTCATCGCTAAATCATACTGATAGTTGTCAAAATATTCATTTCCTCTTTTTACAAGTAAACCAACATCATCCGGATTTGAAGTTAAAAGACTATCGATGTTTTGCTCAACAACTTCTGTATTTTCTTCATTCACTTCTGTGTCGTCACAACTTGAAAAAGTAACGAATAAAAGAACTGTAAATGCTGTAAATAATATTTTATTCATGTTTACAAAGTTATTCGAATTTTTCAGACTAAAAAGGATAAAAAAGAGGTGTTTGTATCAGATTACTCAATAAAAGGTCATCAAATGATAAAAATCATGAATTTAAAGCTCTATTTTTCATAAATTTGCGCCATGAATAAATGGACTCGCATATTAATTCTTTTAGTTGCCGTTTTTATCATTGACTATTCTTTTGGTCAAGGGTGTTCACAATGTAAACTTCTCGCAGAACAAGGAAGTGAATTAGATGAAGCATCTTTTGGACAAAACATCAATTATGGCATCCTCTATTTAATGATACTTCCATACATCTTGCTGGTTGTTTTCTTCCGAAAAAAAATTGTGCGTGTTTTTAAGGCTTTAACGGAGAAGATGTGAAAAGCGTGGAAAACAAAAAATATGAGAATAGAAGTTAATCGTCGAAAGATGTTCTGCTTCCATACACCACAATACTTAAGTTGTTTCTACTCATAGTGCACTTCATGCGAAACATCTGCAAAAGAGCGAAACATTTCAAACACACCGCAATATCTATTCACTGATAAATCGACTGATTTTTCAATTTTCTTTTTATTTTCCTCTGATGGGTCACACTTAAAGAAATAATCCACTTTTACGGTATGGTATTTTTTTGGGTGTTCTTCGGTTAATTCACCACTAACCTCCACACGAAAATCTTCTACGTCAACGCGCATTTTTTTCATCAAAGAAGCAACGTCCATTCCTGTGCAACCAGAAAGAGAAACTAACATCAACGCTTTTGGTCGAACTCCTTTTCCTTGTCCACCAACTGCTGCGTCTGCATCAAGAACAACTTCTCCTCCTACGGTCTCAGAATTGAAAAGCATACCACCTTCCCATTTTGTTTTTATTGTATGTGCCATAATTTTATTGTTTTTTCCAAAAATAGACATAAACTTTTGAGAATAATTCAACAAAAGTTACAAAAGAACATCATTTCCAAGGAAATTTAAAAAAAACAGTTATTTCATTTAATTATAAGACTGAACTTTTAAAAACCATTAGTTTTTCTCTTGTCATTTCGTGCATAGAATATTGAATCCCACCCATGCCTATACCAGAAGCGTCTCGACCACCAAAAGGCATCCAATCTACTCGAAAAGCAGTATGATCATTGACCATTACTGCCGTAGCGTTTAGTTTTTTTACACATTCAAATGCGATATCGATATTTTTTGTAAAAACAGCAGCTTGGAAGTGGTAATCTAAAGAATTGGCAATTTCTATCGCTTTATTTCTGTCAGAATAGGCGTAAACGCAAACCACAGGACCAAAAATTTCCAATGTTGAAACTTTTGAATATTCAGAAGAATTTAATAAAACAGTTGGTTCAAAGCAAGTGTTCGAAATTCGTTTTCCCCCAGTTAAAAGTATTGCTCCTTCTTCAATAGCTTCATTCACCCATTGTTCAACTCGGTCAACTTCTTTGGGTAGAATCAACGGACCAACCTCTGTTTTCTCATCCATTTGATTACCAACGACTAATTTTGAGGCAACTTCGGATAATTCTCTCGCTAACTCATCAACAATTGATTCATGTGCAAAAACACGCTGTACTGAAACGCAAACTTGTCCTGCATGATAAAAACCACCCTTTGCTAAAGCAGGAATTAACTCGGTGAAATCAGCATCTTTCTCAACAATTACTGGTGCAACTCCACCATGTTCTAAAGCACAACGTGTTCCAGGAGATAATTTTGATTTTAAATACCAACCCACTTTTGCAGAACCGATGAATGAAAGATAGTTTACTCGTTTATCTGTGGCTAATAATTCTGCGGCATCATTTTCACAAATTATCGCCTGACACCAACCTTCTGGTAATCCTCCTTCGTGTAGAATTTCAACCAAAGCCAAACAAGATAAAGGAGTAGTTAGAGCAGGTTTTACAATCACAGGGCAACCAGCAGCTACTGCGGTAACAACTTGATGAACGATTAAATTTAAAGGATGATTAAATGCACTAATCGACGCAACAACTCCTATCGGTTCTCGGGTTGTGAAACCCAATCTATTTTCAGATGCTTTCGTCAAACCCATCGGAATTTGCTCTCCTTTTAATTGACCGATATGTTCTGCCGCCAACTGTACACCGTTAATTGCCCGTAGAACTTCCACTTTAGAATCAATCAAAGGTTTTCCACCTTCAGAAGCAGCAAGTTTTGTCAATTCATCAACTTTGGTTTTCATTATTGCCACGGTTTTATGCAGAATAGCAATTCTTTCATGTGGTGGCAACCATTTTTCTTGATTTAAAAAGAGAGAATGTGCTTTTTTAAGTGCAGATTCTACTTCTTTTTTTCCAACAATAGGAATTTCTTTGATTAATGATAAATCGAAAGGGGAAGTAACTTTGAGCATATCTGTTTATTTGGAACAACTAAGATACAAATAGTTTTATTGCTCACGAAAAACCTCACATCATATTATTTTTAATGCTTCATGATTCGCTGTGTTGCAAAATCACCGTTCAAATTGAAAAGCTAATAAGACTAAGTACATAAAAAATCATTGACAACAATTATAAACACATGAGTAGTGTTATAATATAAATATATTTTATATCAAGTATAGGTTTTTGGGATATGAAGTTTATGATTTATTAAGTTAATATATATATATTTGGATATTAATTTTTTATATGGAAAAAGAACTTTACGATCAAATTTTTGAAAATAATAAGAAGTGGATTGCGTCACAGAAAGATTTAAATGAAAATTTTTTTGAAGAACTCGCGAAAGGACAAAAACCTGAAATTTTATACATTGGCTGTAGTGACAGTAGAGTAACTGCAGAAGACATGACTGGTGTTCAGCCTGGAGAAATGTTTGTTCTAAGAAATGTTGCTAATTTAGTTCCAAACAATGACAATAGTTCTGCCTCTGTTGTAGAATATGCAATAAAACATTTAGAGGTTAAGAGAATTATTGTCTGCGGACATTATTATTGTGGAGGAATTAAGGCAGCAATGGAAGCCCAAGATTTAGGCATACTTAATCCTTGGTTAAGAAACATTCGAGATGTTTATCGAATTCACAAGGATGAATTAAATGCAATCGAGGATGAAACAAAGAAGTACAATCGTTTAGTTGAATTAAATGTGATTGAACAATGTGTGAATGTTATAAAAATGGCTGTTTTTCAAAAATCCTACTTAAAAAAAGGAGGCCCTTCTATTCACGCATGGGTATTTGATGTTCATACAGGAGAATTAATTGATCTTGATATTGATTTTCATGAAAAGCTTGAAGGTATTAGAGAAATATATGATTTAGGAACAGATAAATAAAACATTTATGGTAACTTCAAAAACAATTCCTTTTAAAAAAGTAATTTCTTGGTCAGGGATTCATATACTTTTACTTTTAATCGGTACAACAATCGTTTCATTATTGTACGAATATGATATCGTTGAAGTTGTATTACCATGGTTACCATTATCAATAATAGGTACCGCCGTAGCTTTTTATTTGGGTTTTAAGAACAACCAGGCATACGATAGAATATGGGAAGCACGAAAAGTGTGGGGTGCAATTGTGAACTCGAGTAGAACTTGGGGAATGGATGTAGACGGGTTTATAACCAACCAACCAAACTCAGATCAGATGTCAGAGGAAGAACTTTCCGCTATTAAAAAGAGGCTAACATACAGACATATTGCTTGGTTATATATGTTGAGAAAACAGCTGTTAGAACCAACCTCCTGGGAGCACGCAAATCAAAAAGGGTTAGTTGCACGTTTTGTAAAAAATCATCAGAGAAAATATGGTCTAGGTCTGGTTGAAAATGAAGTTACGGAATCAGATATTGATAAGTTTATTCCTAAAAATGAATTAGACCTTATAATTAAAGCTAAAAACCCTGCAACTCAGTTAATTTTTGAGCAGTCGAAAGATATTGCACAACTTAGAAAAAAAGGTTTAATTAATGATTTTAGCCACGTAGAATTAACTACAATTTTAAAAGATTTTTATACGCAACAAGGTAAATGTGAAAGAATAAAGAAGTTTCCTATTCCAAGACAAATGGCGAATATGAGCCGTTATTTTGTGGGAATATTTTTAATATTACTTCCTTTTAGTATGATTCCTGAAATTGTTAAATCTGGACACATGGGGGTTTGGTTAGCGATACCAATTACATCTCTTGTAGGTTGGATTTATATTATTATGGAAATTATTGGCGATTTTGCAGAATTCCCTTTTCAAGGTTTAGGCTCTGATATTCCAATGCTTTCAATTTGTAGAACGATAGAAATTGATTTAAAGGAAATGCTCTCCGAAACAGACTTACCCGAACCAATTAAATCTAAGTCAAATATCCTGATGTAAAAAGATTAAACCGAAAATAACAATAGAAATTACTTTTACGTATTGTCCCTCACGAAGAACTTCGGTTCCAGTAGGGATTTCCATATTTTCCCCATTCTTGCTGATTTCAGTTAATAACGGTAAGGCAAAATTGCTTTTAAATGTCCTTTTTCCATAATTATGAAAGGTTTTTAATAAAGTTTTTTGCTTCCTTTCTGGCCAACTCATCGATAGCGATATAATCTTCCAATTGTGGTTTTTGTACATTCTCTATACGCTCGACAATTTCAGTGTTAATTCTAAAAATATCAACGAATGAAATTTGTTCTTTTAAAAAGGCATCTACAGCAATTTCATTGGATGCATTTAACCCACAAGCAGCCGTTCCTCCTTCACGAAGAACGTCGTACGCCAATTGTAAATTCGTAAAAACCTTGGTATCTACTTTTTCAAAAGTCAATTCGGGATAATCCATAAAATTGAAACGAGGGAAATCTGTTTTCAAACGGTTGGGATACGTTAATGCATATTGAATCGGTAATTTCATATCAGGCAACCCCATTTGTGCCTTCATGCTTCCATCTTCAAATTGCACCAAAGAATGCACAATCGATTGTGGGTGTACAATGACATCAATTTGATCGGGATGTATATTAAACAACCATTTTGCTTCAATAACTTCTAAACCTTTATTCATCATAGAAGCAGAGTCAATGGTGATTTTAGCACCCATTTCCCAATTTGGGTGATTCAAAGCTTGTGCTTTGGTTACTTTTTGCAATTCTTCAGCAGAAAAACCACGAAAAGGACCTCCAGAAGCAGTAAGGTATATTTTCTCAATTTTATTTTGAAATTCACCGGTTAAACATTGAAAAATGGCAGAATGTTCTGAATCTACAGGATAAATATTTACCCCATTTTCGTAAGCCAGTTTTGTAATTAATTCTCCAGCAACAACCAACGTTTCTTTGTTCGCAAGAGCGATATTTTTCTTCGCGTGAATGGCAGAAAGTGTAGGTTCTAGTCCGGCGTACCCCATCATTGCAGTTAATACAACATCAATTTCATCTCCCATCACTACTTGTGACAGTGCCTTCGACCCAGCATAAACATGAATGTCTTCATTGGAAAGCGCATCTCTCACTTTATCAAAAAGAGATTCATCAGCAATAACAACAATGTTAGGTTGATGTTTTATCGCTTGTTTTATCAATAAATCAGCATTTTTATTCGCTGTGATAACCTGTAAATCAAATTGTTCAGGATAAACTTCAATTACCTCTAGTGCTTGCGTTCCAATTGACCCAGTTGACCCTAATATTGCGATTCCTTTCTTCTTTTGCATGCAACAAATGTAAGGGTAATCTATTTGAAAGCAAAACCCTATTTTTGCACCATGAAATATCGAAATTTAACTCTTGAGGAATTAGAAGTTTTTGCAGAAGACTTTAAACAATTTTTGATTGTCAATGGCGTTCACGCCGAAGAATGGGAAGAAATGAACAAGAATGACAAAGCAAAAGCCGTGAAATTTGTTGAACTCTTTTCGGATACGGTTTTGCAAAAAGTCTATGAAAAAATTCAATTTTTAGAATTTCGAGCAGAAGACTCGTGCATGGTTTTTAAGTTCAATAAGGAAAACATAGAATTAATTTCCATTTCGAGAAAAGAAGGAAGTAATGTTTCGCTAGAAACACCAGAAAGTATTCATGAAGCATTGAAGAATAGCCCCGAGCAATTAACCATTTTCAAAACCCAGACAAATTATAGCAAAGAACGAGAGATGGAAGTGCATGATATGATTCAACAAGGTTGTGTGCATTCAGATCAAACTTTTTGGGATTCTTTAGAAAAAGTACTTTAAAATAACAATGTCTATCAAATAAGTTCGTTTATCTTTGCAGCGTGAAAGAACAATTAATCAAACGGTTTGGGGAACATAGGGTTCATGAACTTCCTGTAAAGGAGGGTGAGATTCCGTTACTTATATTGGATTTAGAACTGCGCTCTCCCGTTACCGTAATTGTTACAAATGGTTTACGCGACTATAAAATGCCCGTTGCCGATAAATGGAAAGGAAGAGAATACAACGAACTCTATTTCTGCTTGCCAAGTTATTGGATGTGGGAAGAAAGAGATAACCCAAAAATGAATTGGCCTTTTTATTGGATTCAACGTTTAGCAAAATTTGTTGTAGAAAAAGAAACGTGGTTTGGACACGGTCATACCATGCCTTGCGGGAAAGAAGCAGAACCTCTTTCTGAAACGATGTTGCAAAATTACTTTTTACTCTCAGATCCAATTCTATTAGAGATGGAAATGGAACCTGTTGTTGTCGGTGAAAAAGAAATCCATTTTTTATCCATAATTCCATTGTTTAAAGATGAGTTCAACTATAAACAATCTAAGGGAATGTTTAAGTTTCGACAGAAGATGGTCAACAATGCTATTTCTGAAAAATTAGACGACTATCGCAAGTCTTGCATGAAAAGACGTTGGAAAATAAGAGGTTGATTTTTTTGTAGAATAACTTAAATGGCTGATTTTTGAATGAAAGAAATTTTCTCCTTTCCACAATGAAGCATTAAAAACTAATTCAAAACACTGTTTATCGTTCATTCTATTTCGTAATTTTACAAAATATGAGTTCAACTGTCGATAAATTAAATAAACGAGGTGTTAAGTCCAGCTATATCTCTACAATCATAGGCATTTCTTTGGTGCTTTTTATGATTGGAATTGTTTTGGGTGGATTTTTTGGCTTAGAAAATATACAAAAGCAAGCCAAAGAAAGTTTGCAAGGTGATTTGTTTTTTATTCCAGACATGAATTCAGCTGATATTAAACAAGTGGAACAAGAATTAAAAACATGGCATCAATTCAATGAGGTGTTTTTCGTTTCTCCCGAAAGAGCCATTGAAGAGTTTACGGGAGAAGACCAAAACGCAGATAATATTCTTGCCATTTTTGACGGAGACAACCCTCTACCTCCAACCATTAGTTTTAAACCCAAAGCAAAATATGCCACATCAGAAGGTATGGCGGGAATCAAAGATTCTTTGCTCTCAGTTTATGGAGATATAATTGATGAAGTCAACTATGATGAAGCCAGTGTAAAACAAGTAAATCTTGGTTTTAAGCAATTTGTTTTTCTTTTTGGCGCAGTCGCTTTATTGCTTATTTTAGTCGCTTTTGCACTGATTAACAATACTATACGTTTAGCTTTGTATTCCAAAAGATTCTCTATTAAAACCATGCAATTGGTCGGAGCAACTTCTTCATATATTCGTAAACCCCTGCTGTGGCAAGCAGTTGGAATTGGAATAACCAGTGGAATTATTGCTATTGCACTATTGTTTGGATTGTTTTATGCGCTAAACAATATGATCAGTGCTGTTGAAATAAATTTTGGCTTTCAAAACTTCCTTTTATTGGTTGTATCCCTTATTTTAATTGGTGTTACCATTACTTTTGTTTCTACATGGTTTGCCCTTAACAAATATTTGCGTTTGAAATTGGATGATTTATATTAAATTTGAGGCATGAGTAAGAAAAAAGCAACTTTATCAAAAGAAGAATTAGACGCTGTGATGAACAAGAACAAAACTTCAAAAACAGAGAATGATTCAATGGCAGAATATGTTAAATCAGCCCCTTTTTCATTCAACAAGGCCAACTATAAGTTACTTTTGATTGGATTAGCAGTTAATATTTTAGGTTATATTTTAATGATCGGTGGCGCAAACGAAGACCCAAATGTGTTTGATGGAGAAATGTTTAGTACTACTAGAATCACAATCGCCCCAATGTTTATCGTCGCTGGGTTTGGAATAATTATCTATTCCATCATGAAAAAACCCAAAGCTGACCAATAATTTTACTCAATGACATTTCTTGAAGCAATTATCCTTGGAATTATTCAAGGTTTAACAGAATTTTTACCCGTCAGTAGTAGTGGACATTTAGAATTAATGAAAGCCATTCAACAACAAGATTTATCGGGAGAATCGAGTATGATGATGACTGTTGTCCTTCATTTTGCTACAGCACTGAGTACGGTTGTCGTTTTTAGAAAAGATATTGCTGATATTTTCAAAGGCTTATTTCAATTTAAATTAAATGATAAATTTTGGTTTTCGGTAAAAATTGTTTTATCGATGATTCCTGCTGCATTGGTTGGTGTTTTTATGGATGAATGGATTGAAGGTTTTTTCGGAGGACAAATATTATTTGTTGGGATGATGTTAATTCTCACAGGACTTCTTTTGTTTCTGGCAGACAAAGCAAAGAACACAACCAAAGATGTGAGTATTTCAAATTCTATCGTGATTGGCATTGCTCAAGCTATTGCTATACTCCCAGGAATTTCTCGTTCTGGTGCAACCATTGGAACATCCGTTTTATTAGGGGTTGATCGAGAAAAAGCAGCACGATTTTCTTTCTTAATGGTTGTTCCATTGATTTTCGGGAAAATGGCAAAGGATTTAATGAGTAGTGAATTTTCTACAGAAGGCGTTTCAGCGGCAGCAATTGGCGGAGGTTTTATTGCGGCGTTCATTACGGGTATATTTGCTTGTACTTGGATGATATCCCTCGTAAAGAAAAGTAAACTCTCCTATTTTGCCTATTACTGTTTTGTAGTTGGTACAATTGCTATTGGCTGGACGTTTTTGAATTAAATCGTTAAGTCTTAAATAACTATAGAATTAAACACCACATGAATTTAAGAGAATTTTGTTCTGGAAGTACTATACTCGTTGATAAACCATTGGATTGGACATCTTTTGACGTAGTCAACAAACTGCGTTGGCACATGCGTAAGCGCTTAGGTGTGAAAAAGTTAAAAGTTGGTCACGCAGGAACTCTCGATCCACTTGCTACAGGGTTATTAGTCCTTTGCATTGGTAAACACACCAACCTTATCAATGATTTAATGGTGGGAGAAAAAACGTACACAGGAACTATTCTTCTCGGAAAAACAACCCCATCATTTGATTTAGAAACAGAATACTGTGAAGAATTTCCAACAGAACACATCACAAAAGAAATGTTGGAAGAAGTTCGAAAAACATTCATTGGTGAACAATTGCAAACCCCTCCCGTATTCTCTGCAAAGAAAATTAATGGCAAAAGAGCTTATGATTTGGCAAGAGATGGACAGAAGGTTGAAATGAAAAAAAATCTGATTACTATTTATGATTTTAAAATCGATGATCGTGATTTTCCAAAAATAAAATTTGAGATAAAAACCTCTAAAGGAACTTATATTCGTTCGATTGCTTATGATTTTGGTAAAAAATTGAATTCTGGAGGAACTTTAATCGAATTAAGACGTACGCAATCAGGAGAACAAAATATTAATAATGCAAAGTCCGTTGAAGATTGGATTTCATTCATCGAATCATCTGAGCTAGATTAACGTATTAAATTATTAATTTTATTACCTTTGCGTTCCTTTTTTATTATATAAAACAAGTATTGTTATGAATAAAATGAAATTATCACAATTTAACTTCGAATTACCCGAAGAGTTAATTGCTGAATACCCTACAGAAAACAGAGACGAATCACGTTTAATGGTGGTTCATAAAGATACAGGAGAAATTGAGCACAAAATGTTTAAAGACATCATCGATTACATTGATGAAGAAGATGTTTTGGTGATGAACAATACAAAAGTATTCCCAGCAAGAATGTTTGGAAACAAAGAAAAAACAGGAGCGAAAATTGAAGTTTTCTTATTGAGAGAATTGAATCGTGAGAGTTTATTGTGGGACGTTCTGGTTGATCCAGCACGTAAGATTAGAATTGGAAATAAATTATACTTTGGTGAAGATGCTTCTTTGGTAGCTGAAGTTATTGATAACACTACATCAAGAGGTCGTACTTTACGTTTTCTTTTTGATGGAACTTACGAAGAATTTAAAGCTAAAATTACCGAATTAGGTGAGACTCCACTTCCTAAATACATTAAAAGAGATGTTGAACCAGAGGATGAAGATCGTTACCAAACAATTTATGCAAAAGAAGAAGGTGCTGTTGCTGCTCCTACTGCAGGATTACACTTCTCTAAGCAATTGATGAAAAAATTAGAGTTGAAAGGTGTTAATTTCGCAGAGGTTACTTTACATATTGGATTAGGAACTTTCCGCCCAGTAGAAGTAGAGGATTTAACGAAGCATAAAATGGATTCTGAGCAAGCATTTATAACTCAGGAAACTGCAGACATTGTAAACAATGCTAAGAAAAAGAAGAAGAAGATATTTGCTGTTGGTTCTACCGCAATGCGTAGTATTGAAACTTCAGTTTCAACAGAAGGGACATTAAAACCATACGAAGGTTGGACGAATAAATTTATTTTTCCACCTTATGATTTTCATATTGCTGACGCGTTAATAACAAACTTCCACACGCCATTATCAACATTGTTAATGATGATTTCTGCATTTGGAGGTCATGAATTGATGATTTCTTCTTACGAAGAGGCTGTAAAAGAAAAATATAGATTCTATTCGTATGGAGATGCAATGTTAATTATCTAATAAGTCAGATAAATTGAATTGAAAAGACGATCGAAAGATGGTCTTTTTTTATGCGTAAAATTTAAAAACAGAGAAATGCTAAGAACCACACCAAAATAAGTTGTAATAATTTTTACCTTTATACTCAATATTAGATTCTCATGATATACCTCAAGCGAATATTTCCAAACAACCTATACTCCGCAAAAGGAATTAATGTTAAAACTGCTTCCGGAAAGAAAGAGTATAACCTCAGTTCAACAAGCATACTCTCTGTTCCACCGACAAATAAACTTTATTTAAAAATAGATTACCATAAAGCAGAAGTAGATATCATTGGTTCGAAAATAGAAGCTTTTTATGTCGTAAATCTCAAGCCAGAAGACAATAGTATTCTTTTCTTTCTTAAAATTTTATTCAAAAATTCATTGGAAGTTAGAAAAGTATCGGAAGAAGAGTTTAACAATTATACACCTCAGATGATTTATGCAAATCAGATTCCATTTGAGTTAAATCAAAAAAATTCTCTCATTATTTTGTTTGGATCAATTTTATCTTTGTTCTTTCTTTTGTATCCTTTAAATTTTGATCAACTCTCTGCTGAAGTATCCAGTATGAGCTTTTGGTTTGGAGCTTTGAGTTTTATGGGGTTTGTAAGCTTGTTTTTCTTACGGAAGATTTCTGAAAGACAATTGTATTTTCGATTTGGAGTCTACCTTGTAGCGAGTATTATCTTAGGTGGATTTATATTTTTAGCGCCATAATATATGGGATAAAAGCAGTCTTCAAAAAAACAAAAAAGGCTCTAATTCAAACTTTTAAAATTCTTTATTCAATTATCATTGCTAAAAAGAATTTTCCTGTTACTTTTGCAGCTGGGGTAAGTCTTGTACGACCAGCTCCCTCAGAATCCTCCAGGGCGGGAACGCAGCAAAGGTATGAGGTTGTAGCGGTGCGATATAAGTAGCTTGCCCCTCTTTTTGTTTTTAATATAACTATAACTAACTATAAATCAGTTTGTTATTTTTTTAAACGATCAAAATATATGATTAAAAAAGCAACATTATCCCTTTCTATAAAAACAATTGACAAGGCTTATTCAATTCTTATCAACGCATACGCACAAACAGAGTCAGAAATATGGGGTGAAAACTACGTCCGAATTAGTCGTGAAGAATATGAAGGTTTAATTGATAAAGGAGAAATATTCTTTTCTTTCAAGGATAAACAAGTGAATGGGTGCATCCAAATTACGAACCCTGAAGAAAAAGTATTCTCTTTTGGTTTATTAGCGATTGATTTTACTCAAAAAGGAGAGGGTATTGGTAAAAAACTGATTCTATTTGCAGAAGAATATGCTTTAAAAAATGGTGGAAACAAAATGATTCTTGAAATATTGAAACCGCGTGATTTTGAGGTTCCTTTTAAAATATTTCTACACCAATGGTATTCTGATTTGGGTTATCAGTATGAAAAAACCATTTCTTTTTTAGGTTTAAAAACGGAAAAAATAGAGAAAGCGAAACAATTGAAAGTACCCGCTGTGTTTGATTGTTATTCTAAAAATTTGGCATAAAAAAACCCGGTACTTCGACAAGCTCAGTAACCGGGATTTAATTTAATAAATGTATTTCTTAAAGAGAGAATACTACTCCTGCATTTACATTAGAAATACCATCACCAACCTCTAAGTATACTCCAAAAGCATCAGAGAAGTACCATCTTGCACCAGCAAAAATATAATGATCAACACCAACACTCGTTCTTTTTTCTTCGGTAACAACACCGCTGTTCCAATAATCGTATTTTTCAGAGTCAATTCTAACACCTAGTCCAGCGCCAGCATAAACATCTAAACCATCAATATCAAATTCAAAATGATACGGCGCTTTCACAAAAATATTTAATCTATTCACAGAAGTTAAATATTCATTTCCTGCTAGCCACCAAATACTACTATTGTAATCATTGTACCCATAGTGGGACCAAGCAATTCCTCCTCCAATACCAATACGACCAATACCGATGATGTCTGTAATTCCTCGTTCATAAGTTGCCATAACTGGACCAAATCCTAATTTTCTATACACATTACTACCTGGCAAACCAGAAGCGTCTATACCATAACCAATTGTGATGTAGTTTCCACCTTTTTCAAAATCTTGTGCATAAGTTGTAGTACCTAGTGCTACAACGAATAATAAAGCAATTAAATTTTTCATATTGTTTGTTTTTTTGCAAATGTAATGTTTTATAAAGAAAGATAAAATAAACGTTTAATAAATATTCAAAAAGACAAAATATTAATATTATTTCATATCAGTCAGCATTTCCTCCATACTTTCAAACGTATAATCTGCCAAAGATAATTTTGGATTAGGATGATGTGATTTTTCAGGAATACATACAACTTTCATTTGGGCAGCTTTTCCAGCAATCACTCCGTTGATAGAATCTTCAACCACAACACATTCTGTCGGTTGAACACCGAGTTCTTTTGCAACGGTTAAATAAACAGCTGGGTGAGGTTTTCCATATTCTTCGTGTTCTGCAGAATGAACAAAATCAAATTGATCTCTTAGGCCAATTGTTTCTAGTACAACATCAATTAAAATAGTATAAGAAGAGGTTCCCAAACCAATTTTATAATTATTCTCACGTAAATAATGGAGTGTTTCTACCACTCCCCCCAATGGTTTTCCATTCTCACGAATGAGTTCTACCATTTTATCTACAATTCTTTGTTCTAATTCTTTTGGTGTAAGCCCATTCCACCCAATCTCATTGTACCAAAACACAATCACCTCATCAATTCGAAGTCCAACCGTTTTTTGGAAATCTTTGCGTGTAATTTTACATCCTACAGATTGAAAAGCGTCTTCCATCGCGATCTTCCAAAGAGGTTCCGAGTCAATAAGCACACCATCCATATCAAAAATGACCGCTTTGAATTGATTAAATTTCATGGGCTTAAACTTTCTTTACTCTAATAATTTCTATACGATTATCACTAACTTCTTCAATATAGAATTCAAAATCAGCAATTTTAAAACGAGTTCCTGCTTCTGGAATAGTTTCTAAATGGTGAATAACAAAACCTCCTAATGTTTCATATTCTTCTTTTGGATCAAGGTTTAAATCAAATTTTTCATTCAGGTAATCAATATCCTGCCGGGCTGAAAAACGATATTCATTCTCTGAAATAACCTCTTCCAACATATTTTCATTATCGTGTTCGTCTTCAATTTCCCCAAAAATTTCCTCAATTACATCTTCAATTGTTATCACTCCTGCCGTACCACCGTATTCATCAACAACAATGGCAAGATTTCCTGATTTTTTACTAAAAAGCTCTAACAATTCTTTGCCGGGTATTGCTTCTGGTACAAAAGGAATCGGCAATAGGATTTCTTTAATGGCTTTCGGTTTTTTAAACATTTCGAAAGAATGAACATAACCAATGATGTTGTCAATGTTTTCACGATAAACAATGATTTTTGATTTTCCTGTGGATACAAATTTATTGCGAAGGTTTTCTATATCATCTGCTAAATCTATCGATATAATTTCAGTTCGGGGCACCATGCAGTCTCTAGCTTTCACTTCATCGAAATCAAGAGCATTCTGGAGAATTTGCATTTCATTTCCCAACTCTTGTTTTTCATCTATTCTCTCTGTAATATCTTGCACATAGTGTTCTAAATCAACTTTAGAAAACACTTTTTCACTTGTTTTACTGTCTACTTTTAACAATTTTAAAAAAACAGAGCTTAAACCTAAAACCAAGTAAGTTGGAAAGAAAAGAAGAATATAAAGAATAAACATTGGAAAAGTAACAACTTTCAAATATCGATTTGGGCTTACTTGCACAAGTGTTTTTGGTATAAATTCGGCAACAACTAAAACCAATAAAGTTGATAATAGGGTCTGTATCAATAGCACAATTCCTTCATCATTTACCCCCCAAGAAATTGTGATAATTGGATCTAAAAGTTGAGCAGCAAACAACCCAAATAACACCAAAGAAATATTGTTACCCAAAAGTAACATTGCGATAAAATGAGATTCATTTTTGTAAAAACGACCTAAAATTCGACCATTTAACGAACCTGTAGATTTATCCAACTCAACTTTTAATCGATTAGATGAAATGTAAGCAATTTCCATGCTTGAAAAAAAAGCAGAAAATATAAGGGTGATAATTATTCCGATCAGTGGGACGTCTTCCATTCAGTTGTATTAGAAAAGAGCAAGATAGTAAAATTATAACACATCAAAACCGATGTCTTTTCTATAGTTTGCTTTTTCAAATTCTATTTTACTCACAGATTCATACGATTTTTTCAGTGCTGTTGCAACATCTTTACCGTAAGAAGAAACAGCTAAAACACGACCTCCATTTGTAGTAACAACAGGCCCGTCAGCTTTTGTTCCAGCATGAAAAATAATACTATCAGAAACAGTATTCATTCCATAGATTGTTTTCCCTTTTTCGTAAGCTTTCGGATAACCACCAGACACCATCATAACTGTAGCAACACTTCTATCATCAAATTGAATATCTCTTTCAGAGAGTGTATTCGTCGCCACTCCTTCGAATAAATCTAATAAATCAGACTTCAATCGAGGCAAAACTACCTCTGTTTCAGGATCTCCCATTCTGCAATTGTATTCAATCACATACGGTTCATTTTTAACATTAATAATTCCGAAGAAAATAAATCCTTTGTATAAAATATCATCTCTTCTTAATCCTTTTACGGTTGGAATACTGATTTGATTTTGAATTTTATCTAAAAATGTTGGGTTAGCAAAAGGAACTGGAGATAGAGCGCCCATTCCTCCGGTATTTAAACCCGTATCTCCTTCACCTATTCGCTTATAATCTTTCGCTTCTGGTAAATTTTTGAACCCGTCGCCATCCGTAATAACAAAACAGGACAATTCAACTCCATCTAAAAACTGCTCAATTACAACACGAGAACTCGCATCGCCAAATTTAGCATCAGCAAGCATACTTTTTAATTCTTTTTTTGCTTCTTCGAGTGTTTGTAGAATTAAAACACCTTTTCCTGCCGCCAAACCATCGGCTTTTAAGACATAAGGGGCGTTCATTTTTTCTAAAAAAGCATATCCTTTATCGAGAGTGTCTTTTGTAAAAGTACCGTATTTTGCCGTTGGAATATTATGTCGTTTCATAAATTCTTTCGCAAAATCCTTACTCCCTTCTAATTGAGAGGCTTTTTTATTTGGACCAATAACAGGAATGTTCTTCAATTCTTCATCCGCTAAAAAGAAATCTACAATTCCATTCACTAAAGGATCTTCAGGACCTACGACCACCATGTTAATGGTGTTTTTTAAGACAAAATCTTTTATTGCCTCAAAATCATTGACTGATAAATCTACATTTTTACCAAAATTACGTGTTCCAGCATTCCCGGGAGCGATAAAAAGTTCTTCAAGAATAGAGCTTTGTGCCATTTTCCATGCAAAAGCATGTTCTCGTCCACCAGAACCTAAAAGAAGTACTCTCATAATAATTATTTACAGTGATTAAGTATCGATAAAAACATTGCCTTTCCATCTTCATTTGCCAACTCTGTATCAGCAGCTCTTTCTGGATGCGGCATCATTCCAAAAACATTTCTTCCTTCATTACATATCCCCGCAATGTTTAAAATAGATCCATTTGGGTTTGTAATTTTACTTACTTTTCCTTCTTCATCACAATATTTGAAAAGAATTTGATCGTTCTCTTCTAATTTATCTATTGTTTCGTTTGAAGCAAAATAACGTCCTTCTCCATGAGCAATAGGAATTTTATATGCCTTAGACATGTCTAAATCCTTTGTAATAGCAGTATGCATTGTTGCTGGTTTCCAAAATACATTTTTACAAATAAATTTTTGATTATCGTTATGTAACAAGGCGCCATCCAATAATCCAGACTCCGTTAAAATTTGGAAACCATTGCAAATTCCCATCACATATCCTACGTTATTAGCATGTTTAATTACCTCCCCCATAATTGGTGAAAGTTTTGCAATAGCACCAGAACGTAAGTAATCTCCATAAGAGAAACCTCCAGGTAAAACGATAAAATCAACACCTTTTAAGTCAGTGTCTTTATGCCATAAGCGTTCAACTTTTTGATCAAGAATTGACTCTAAAACGTAAACAATATCTTCATCACAATTAGAACCAGGGAAAGTAACAACTCCAAATTTCATTTTATTCTTTTTTAATTAGCTGTTGCAAAATTACGATAAAAAAAAGCCTATGCATTAAAAGGAATAAAAAACTTACACACAGTTCGTTGTTTTTTTAAAAATAATGGTCTTTAAAGAAATCTGGGTCACAATAATTATTGTAACGAAACAACCGACTTAGTTTAAAAGAAGTTCGTTAAATGGAATAAAAAACTTAACCAGTGTGAAAATAAAAAAAATGTAAAAAATTATTTTTGGAAGTATTTTAAATTTCTTTCCATCAAAAGCATAAGGTAAAATAAGTACTTGAGGGATCATTAATAAAATAATAGATTGTGTCTTTTTGTAAAAAAGAACATCGACAAGAAAGAGAATAAAAAACAATATTGATAAAAAGAAAAGCAACCTAAAAATCTTTTTAATCCGAATTGATCCTGTTTGAATTTTATAAAAAAGGGTTTTAAGTCCAAAAAGGAAAAAAAGCATTAATGTTGAGACAAACACCAAAGTGTCAATCGTATGAACTTCTATCGACGAAGAGTTAATAACTGTTAAGTCTAGTTGTACATCAAAAAATAGAATAAAAGCAAACGCATATAAGCTTGGGATAATAATGCCAGCAATTGAGATTGCTGCTTCACGAAATAAAAAGGGTCGATTAATCCAAATTATAAAAAGTAAAAATGGCCAACCAAAAAATAAAACAGGAAAAAAAACACATGCTATTCCAAAAAAGAAACTTGCATTAAAAACAGCTTTACGTCCATCTTCTTTCTGATTTAATTGAAAAAGTTGCATTACAGAAAGAATGATAAGAAATTGTGCTATTGACAACCCTGACAAAAAATAAAATGAATTGGATAAACTCAAAAACAATACGTAAAAAAGTACTGGAAGGTAATTGTTTTTACTTGAAAATTCATTCTTATTAAAGAGTTGATTCAACAATACACCTCCAAAACCAATAAGTAATGAAGAAATAAAAGAAGACAGGGTTGAATTGATGTTGTATTTCCCAAAAAAACCGAAATTCATTTGTTCTTCCAAAACATGGTAATGGAAGAATGAATTCATACTAAAATACAATGAAATTAACACTGGAATTAACACCAAAACAATGGTTCTATTGCTATGAAAAATCTTTAACATATTAGCGAAGATACATTTTTATTGCTTCTTTATTGCGTAGTTTTATTTAGAAAACTATATTTACCCTTCTAAAATTTGATTTCTTCCTTTTATTTTTGAATAAATCTATTTATCTTAGAGGGATTTTAAAAAACATTAAATACAAAATATGGCAACGACAAGATATAATGATAAGGATTTACAGGAGTGTAAGGATCTTATTGATAAAAAATTAGTGGAAGCTAAAATAGATTTAGATTTACTTCGTGGTTCATTGTCACACAACGATGATCATGGGACTGATGATACGGGGCGTTCTTTCAATATGATGGAAGATGGTTCTGAAACATTGTCAAGAGAAGAAATGGCAAACCTAGCAAACCGTCAAGAAAAATTTATTACAAGTCTTTAAAATGCTTTAATCCGTATAAAAAATAAAAATTACGGTATTTGCCGCGTGACAGGGAAATTAATTCAAAAGAAACGTTTAATGTTAGTGCCTCATGCGACGTTAAGTATAGAAGCAAAAAACGCTCAAGATTAATTTATTTTCCAATAATCATTTCTGTGAAGAAAAAAATGCTCATTGTTACATTTATTGTAACTGCTTTGCTATTGATTGATCAATGGGTGAAAATTTATGTGAAAACAAATTTTGAGCCTGGAGAAAGTGTACCTTTAATTGGGAACTGGCTCGTTGCTGAGTATATTGAGAATCAAGGAATGGCATTTGGGACAACCTTTGGTTCTGCTGTTTGGGCAAAACTAGGACTGAGTATTTTTAGAATCATAGCTATTTCTGGTTTAGCGTATTACTGGTACAAACAACTTAAAAAGGGAGCATCCTTAGAGTTTTTAATTGCACTGGGAATGGTTTTCGCTGGTGCAACAGGCAACCTCATCGATTCTATGTTTTATGATTTAATTTTCCCTTACGATCCTTGTATGGGGTACAATCACCTCACTGGTTCTGGTATTTTTACAGATTGTGGTTTCATGGGAGAAATTGAAACTCGACACACTGGATTCTTATTTGGAAATGTTGTAGATATGTTCAAATTTGAAGGTTATTGGCCAGAATGGATGCCTTGGTTAGGAGGAAGTTCTCTTTTTCCTGCAATCTGGAATGTTGCTGATTTTTGTATTACCTCTGGTGTAATTTTAATATTTATTCGTCAGAAAAAGTATTTTCCGAAAGAGTCAACAGATTAACATTAACCTTTTTTTTCCATCATTTTCTTCTGGTGCTCGCTGAACACAAGGTAAAGATTTACTTTCAGGATAATCTGTTGCTAAACGCCATAAATTTCCATTGCCACAACTAATCGGTTGAAAATTTCCCACAGCTTGATAATGTAAATCAAAGAAGTTTTCTTCTATAAATGACGCAAAAGTTTGTTCTTGACTTGTTGCTTGATATTGTTTTTTGAGTTCTTCACGAATTTCAGGGACAAGTATTTTTTGCTGGACTTGAGAATTTAATAGTATCTCACTCGACGCTCCATAATAAGTACAAAGAAAAGTGTCTACTGGGATGGGAGAACGATCAACATGAAAAGAATAAACATCTGTTGCGAAAAAAGAAACATCATCTCTCTCGTAGTTCTTAATAATATTTAAAATCGGTTCTGCTCCAAAATCTGAAAGTAACCTCATATCATTCAGTAAAGTTTCTCTAGCCAACTGAGCATCTTCACTTAAATAAAGACCACGAAGCATTTCTTCTGTGAGCTCAATCATGTTTCCATCGAACTGAACTTTATTTACAATTTCTTCAAAATCTCCTTTTAATTGACGTTTCCAACAAGCGGCATTCGTTTCTCCATGAAAAGAAGTTGAAAGAAGGTCTTCAAAATTAGAAACCGTTGGAAAGTATGAATCTGTCAATGAGATAAATTAAAATCGGAAAGTTATTCCACCCAACACTTGAAACGCTTGCACAGGGCTGTTGTACCATCTATAATATCGTTGCGAAGCTAAATTATTAAACTGAATGAAAGCGGACAACCTTTTGGTGTATCTATATTCTACACCTAAATTAATATCTGTTACAAACTTTAAATCTTTAATCCGTTGACCATTTTCAATCGTAACATCAGTATCTGGAGTTAATGCCAATGCTTTTCTTCCTTGTTCCAAGTTAAAATCAAGCGTAAACAAGAACTTATCGTATAGGTTGTATTCTCCACGAATGATAAATTGAAATTGAGGCAAGTTCCACGCATAACTGTTGTTTAGAGGCGAGTAAGAATAGTAACGTCCGATTGCATCTACTTTTATTTTCTCTTTCATTTGGTAAGAAATAGACGCTTCAATGGTTGTTACATTCATTGTATCATAAATCACATCAAATTTATTTCCGATAGAATGTGTGGTGTCTGTTACAAAAAGAGCTTTGTCTTTCACATTTGCGAAACTAATCCCAGCATTGAAACTGATATTTTTACTCAACGTTCCTTTAATTCCACCGTAGAAATCAATTGGCGTTTTTTCGTTTCTCAACGCTACGTTCGGAAGAATAAACTCATTCGTTTGTGTTAAACCTTTAAATGTATTCTGTTTTAATCCTCCACGAATTCCAACATAAGGAATAAAGATATCGTTAAACATACTGTACTTCACTTCTGCTAAAGGATAAATGTAAAATTTAGTTTTATTATGCACATCTAAAGTTAAGTCAACTCCAATATTTGCTTTAAAACGATCTCCAAATAAAAACGTGGTAATCATTGGTTTTAAATTAATTACCGTATTATTTAGTACCAACCCAGAATCCAATCCTGTTGATGTTGTATCTAAACCACCATATTTATACCCGTTGTAATTTACGTTTAAATCCAATGAGTAAACTTCTTTTCCTTGTTTGTAAAATGCACGAGAATTTACCCCAAAGAAATTTTCTCTTGCTCTCCAATCCGATAAGTTATTATCCAACGGTTTCTTCGAAGAATAGTTATTGTATTTCAGTCCGACAGAATAATTGATGTTTGCACTGTCTTTTTTAAACGAAGAATAAGTTCCGCTTATACCAAAATCACTATATCGTTGTGCAATACTGTCTCTATCTAAATTCAACGAATCAGAAATTCCATAATAATGTAGCCCTTGATTATTGTAATGCACTTGTCCGAGGAGTGAATAGCGTTTTTCGTTAATTCCACCATAAATCATTGCTTTTGTTCTATCAAATTGCGCATTGGAATACTCTTTTATATTTCCAAAAGAACTCAAGTGTTTTACGTGTAATCCGTAAATGTATTTTCGAGAACGGTTGTTATTGTAATACACCTCTCCCAAAGGCATTAATTCCGAACCAATTCCTAACTTGATATAAGTATTGTACAATTGTGGTAATTTTTCCTTCATTTTTATGGATGCAGGATGAATTTGTTCCACTTCTGTTGTTGTTTCATATTTCAAAGGCAACAATGGATATTCTACAATCGCTGTTGGAATTATGGTGTCAATGATACGTGGAGCAATCGGAGTTCGGTATGCTTTTTCTATTTTTCTATCTCCCGTTGCAGACGCTTCAACAACATCCCCTTGGCCAAAAGAAGTCAAACAACTCATCAAAAACAATAGGCTTAGTGTCTTTTTCATTCTTCTTCGTTTTGGTCGTTAATTTCAATGATATTTTCTTCTTCCGGTTCAATTTCTTTCGGTTGATTTTTCAATTGCATCAATTCATCCCACAGTTGATTTGCTTCATCCAATATACCATCATCTTGTACAGGGTAGTGATCCATAACTGATTTTAAATTCTGCTCTGCTTCAAATAAATCATCTTGTTTAATTAAAACCTTTGTTCGGAGAATTAATCCTTTTGCGATCCAAAAGTTGTATGCTGGTTTTTGTTTTAGAATGGCTTTAACTTCATCGTTTGCGTGATCTAAATAGTCTTGTTGATAAAATATATCCGCTAAAGTATATCTTGCTTCAGCAGCTTTTACAGTTGTTGTGTTTTCAAACACCCAAACCAGTGCAACTTTCGCAGCATCATAATTTTTCACGTAGTAATTCGCCATTCCTTTGGCATAATTTGCTTCCAGCTTTAAGTCACCATTTAATTCTTTATTTTCCAAAACCTTATCTGCATACAGTGCTGAATTTCCCCAATTCTCTGTTAAGAAATAAGAACGCATCAAACCAATTTTTGCATTAAAAATAACGGAAGGAGTTGAGCTTACTTGTTCTAGGGTTTTATAATATTCAATCACTTCCTCAAAATTTTCTTCTGTGTATAAATAATGTGCGACACGAGACGCCATTAATTCGGTATAACCGTTATTTACCCCTTCTAATATCCCTCGGTAAAGCTCAACCGCTTTTGGAACATCACCTGTTTTATAATAACTGTTTGCTCTAAATATTTTCACATCACTACTGTATTTTCCATTCGGAAATTTTGTGAGATATTTATCAAATAAAGTAATTGCCTGTTGATATGCGCTATCATTATACGCTTCAACAGCAGGTAAATAATATAAACCTTCTTTTTCATCGGCTGAAATATTTGCACAACTGTATTCCGAAAGAATAACATCTATTTTTTCCAATTGTTGCGATGCTTTATAAACGTCAATTATACCTAAAACAGAACGTTCACAAACTTTTAAATCTGAACTGTATTTTGTTAGAATGGCTTTATAGTCGTTCTCTGCCTTTGTATAATTGCCTTTCTTGAAATAAATATCCGCTACCGCCATTTTAGCGTCCACAACCAATTGCGAAGAAGGGTAATCAAAAATAATTTTCTTGTAATACTCCATTGCGTTATCCAGTTCTCCTTCGGATAAATAACTTTCGGCGATTTCATAGATGGATAATTGCAGGTACTTCGATTTTTTATAATTCTTGGTAATTACCAACAGTTTTTTAATTTTTTTTGATGTATTTCCATTGGAACCATAGGTTTTTGCCATATAAAACAACGCTTGGTCTTCAAAACCGGCTTTTGTGTCCACAACTTGTTGGTAATATTTTATCGCTTGGTCATTCTCTCTTTGCACGAAATAATTATCTGCTATTCGAAGCAATGCATCCGCTTTTTTATGTTTATTCTCTGGATTATCTTGTACATATAAACGGAAAGCTTCAGTAGATTTGGTCCATTCTTCCATTCTTAAATACGCATAACCAACATTGTAATTTGCTTCTGATTTTAACAATTTATCCTGACCGGGCAAAAGGGTAAACGAACGATAACCTTCAATTGCTGTCTCAAAATTTGAGAGTCGATAATTAGCATCTGCTTTCCAAAATGCAGCTTTTCCAGAAACTTCTGGGTTGATAGGATATTTATCCACTAATTCAAAAGATTTTATGGATGCAGGGAAATTTGATTTCTGAAAATGATCTACACCTTGATTGAACACAATAATCTGATAAGCTGTTTTCAAACGGATGTCTTTCTGAGGAATTTTATCTAACGAAGCCAAAGCTTTTGGATAATTATTGGTCGTCATATAAACATTCACCAAATATTGATAAACATCTTCTTTTCGAGAACTGTTTGGGTATTTATTCAAGTACATTTCAAATGCTTCCACCGCTTCATCATAAGGGTTTACGTCTAACTTATAGGATAGAATAGCATAATTGTAAAGAGCATCTTCTTGAATTTTTGGATCTTTATCAATAAATGCCGCACCTGCGAAAGCGGAACGAGCTGACATTAGATTTTCTTGTTGCAACATTGATTCTCCAATGTGGTAAAAAGCAATTTGTCCGAGGGAGTCTTTTACTTTTTTCACTCGATCGAATAATCTTACTGCTTTTGGGTAATCACCACTTTTAAAATACGCATAACATAATCGATAATCTTCTTCACGTGTTGTTTGTTTGGCTTTATTATATTTTTCTAAGTAAGGAACAGACTCTTTATATTTTCCTGTTCGGTAGAAAGCATCACCAATTAAATGGTTCATGTCTTTTTCATTGACAATCGACCCTTTTTCATCTATCTTTTTTGCATATTCTGTAACCTCTGTATATTTTCCTTGCAAATAATAGATTTGCGCAATGTAATAAGGAACAATTTTTCCAAATTTTTCATCATTCTCTAGTTTTAGAAAACCATCTAAAGCTGTTTGGTATTTCTCATTCTGATAGGCAATGTGCGAAAAGTAATACAATGATGGAGCAGCGTATTGCGAACCTCCATCTTTTACTTCATAGAAAGCACTTCTTGCAGCTTCAAAGTCTTTCGTTTTAAAGTTTGCATAACCTACTTTGAAGAAAAACTCGTCTTTGTTTTCCGCTTCAACATCTTGCGACGACAGTTTATTGAACCACACCAAAGCATCTTTGTATTTTCTTTTGTAATAAAAACTCTGACCTATTTTAAAGTAAATGGTTGTTTTATAAATGCTTTCTGGATATTTGTGATTGAACTCTTCTAATAACTTTATTGCATCGTTATTATACAATTCCAGCGCTGAAATTGCCTCATAATATCGCGCTTTGATATACATTGGGTCGTTCGGATGGTTGAATCCATTGATAAAGATTCTAAACTCTTTACGCGCTGAACCGTATTGTTCTTTTTCGAACAAATCTTCTGCACGGTAATAATTTTCGTATTCACTGTTGTATTTGTCAGAAGTCTGCGCAAATAAAGTAGAGCTACAAAAAAGGATAAGAATGACAAGAAATCTTTCCATACAACTGCTTTTTTAATCCCAAAATGGTTTAATCGATAAAATTACATTACTTATAGGGGAAACTGGAGAGGTGTTTCAAAAGTTTTAAACGCGAAAATGTTAAGATTATTTTATGTATCCTTGAAAATACTCGCTTAAGAATTACCACCTTTACACAATAAACAATTTTCAGTGAGCAAAGTAATCGAAATAAAATCAGGAGAAATTCAACAAAGCGGTACTACTGTTTTGAAAAATATTAACCTAGAAATACAATCGCAAGAATTCGTTTACCTCATCGGGAAAACGGGTACCGGTAAGAGTAGTTTACTTAAAGCATTGTATGGTGAACTTAAATTATCCAATGGTTCAGGTTCTATTGCTGATTTTGATTTAAATAAATTAAAAAAGAAAGATATTCCGAAGTTGCGCCGTAAAATTGGCATTGTTTTCCAAGACTTTCAGTTGCTCACCGACCGAAGTGTTTTGAAAAATCTTCTTTTTGTGATGGGGGCATCTGGTTGGAAGGATAAAAAATTAATGGAAAGCAGGGCAAAAGAAGTGTTACAGTTAGTTGGTTTAGAACAAAAAATAAATGTAATGCCATTTGCTTTATCAGGTGGAGAGCAACAAAGAATTTCGATTGCTCGTGCATTGATTAATAAACCCCAACTCATTCTTGCTGATGAACCAACAGGAAACCTTGACCCTGAAACTTCTGAAGAAATTATGCAACTATTAGTGGCTGTTTCAAAAGAAGAAAAAGCGGCAATATTAATGGCTACTCACGATATGAATATGGTAGAGAAGTTTCCTGGAAGAATTTTACGTGTAGAGGACGGAACGATAAATGAGATAAAACCTAGAGAAGAATTTAATCCGTTCGGGTAATAACTTCAACTTCTAATACTCATTTTTTTCCAGTCGATCAATTACTTCTTTCATATTTTTAACCTTCTTTTTTCTGCGTGAATCAATGGCTGTTTTTGTAAAATAACGGTGTTGCTTTAAGAAATATACTTGAATTTCATCCCATTGTTTTGGGTGATCAATTTTCCCGTGTTCTATTAATTCTTTGCATAATTTACCGGCAATTTTATGAAAATCATCTCTTCCTAAATAATCTAAATCGGCATCACAAATAATCTCCTCCAATTGGTTTTTGGGGTGATGCGGAATTTCTGTAACATAAATAAGTTCTTTTATTCGGTCAATATGTTCTTGTGTATAACCAAATTTTGGTAATATCTCTTGTGCCATACTCGCACCAATTTTTTCATTTTTCTCATACTGTTCAACAAAACCTGCATCATGATAAGAAGCAGCAGATTTTAATAAAAATAAACCTTCATCTGTAACTCCTTCAGCAATTGCAAGTCGCTCTACAGCTTTTACAACATCTCTTGTGTGAGCTACACTATGATAATGCAGGTTTTCAGAAAGTTCGGCTGTTAATTTATTAATAATTGCTCGCTCAGCTTTATAATAATTAATTGAACTATATATATGAAGGTTTACAATTTTTTGAAATTTTTCGTTTGGTTCTATTCCTTCACCACCGATTGATAACTCTTGTTTGATACCTTTAACGTAAAACATGTTAATATCTTCGTTGTCTTTCGTTTTTTCTTTTCCTAAAACAACACACTCAAAATAAGGTTCAATTTCATAATAGGTTTGCTCAGAAATAGTAACCTTTCCTGGTTGACCCAACATTTCCATTCTTTGGGCCGTATTTACTGCCGACCCCCAAATATCAAAAGCAAGACGTTCACGACCAATTACACCCGCAGTAACGTTTCCTGTATTAATACCTAAACGCAACTCCCAATAATCGCTATTGTTTGCAATCGCATCATTTTTACGTTTTTGCATATAGGCTTGAATTTGAATTGCTGCAAGACAAGTATCTATTGGGTTTGTTTTATTTCGCACAGGAACACCACCTGCCGCCATATATGCGTCACCTATAGTTTTAATTTTTTCGAGATTGTTTTTAATGATTATTTCATCAAATTTGGTAACATAAACATCTAATTTTTTTACCAACTCTTCTGGCTTCATTTGAGTTGATATCTTTGAAAAACCAACAAAATCAGTAAAAAGAATAGATACTTTATCATAAGATCTTGCGCTAACCTTTCCTCTATTTTTAAGTTCTTTTCCAAAAGATTCTGGAATAATGTTTTTTAGAAGTCGTTCTGTTTTATCTTTTTCTTTTTGAAGTTCTTTTTGCTGTTTAATAACCGTATTTCTTTCGAGTTCTAATTTTTTCTTTTGTTGCTCAATTTTTTTGTTTTGTTTTTTTATCTCACGTGTACGTTCATTGATTTTCATTTCTAAACGCAATTGGTCTTTTCGAGCATCATCTACTCTTTTTTTGAAATACAAATAAACCATTCCGGCAAAAAATAGACCGCTTACAATTCTAAACCACCAAGTTGACCAAAAAGGAGGTTTTATAATAATTTTTAATTTTGCTGGATATTTACTCCACTCCCCTTCTCCTAATCGAGCATATACTTTTAAAACATACTCACCGTGAGAAAGTGAACTAAAATGAATTTCATTTTCATTACCTATTAAAATCTCTTCATCATTCGATCCTTCAAGAAGGTATTTGTAATTTAGAATATTAGGATTACTAATGTCTGAGGCTTGAAATTTTACACTAAAACTTCTTTGATTGTAATTCAATAAAAGTTCTTTGGTTAAGAAAATTGGTGCTTTCAAGGGTGAATTTTCTTTTCCTGGTTTTACCCATTCTTTGTCTAATTTTAATTTAATAAAAGAAACATTAATGTTTTTATTTGTCGTTTTTAGATTATTTGGATCAAAATAATTATACCCATAGATTCCACCGAAATATATATATTCATTTGGGGACTTCATATAAGCACCAAGGTTAAACTCATTACTCATCAACCCGTCTAATTCTGTGTAGTTTTTAGTCGTTTTAGTTTGTGTATTAAGGTTGGAAATTCCTTTATTTGTACTCAACCAAAGTGAATGTATTTTTCCCGGTAAGACACCATAAATAACATTATTTGGTAAACCATTTTTCTTATTAAATGTTTCTGATTTTTGGGTAGATTTATTCCATTTTAACAAGCCATAACCTGACGTTCCAAACCAAAATACATCTTTACTTTCTCTATAAATAGAAGTAATATATGCCGAAGATATGTGCTTAATTTTTTCATTTTGATGGAATGGAATTATTTTTAACTCCCCCTCTTTTTCAATTAATTTATTTAATCCACCAGAACTTGTTGTAAACCATATTTGATCGTATTGATCTTTATAAACCAATCGACAAATTCCTGGAGAAATTGTTTCTTTTTTATTCTTCAAATCATGTTCAAAAAACTGAATACTTTTATCACTATTGTTATATAAAAAGACACCTTCCTTTGTGGCTGCCCAGTATAGGTTGTCTTTCCAATGAATTATTTTATAAATTCTTTTGTGTTTTAAGGGGTGAATATTTTGAAGGGAAGAAAAGGTATAATTATTATTAAAAATGTTTAATTTAAAAAAACCATTCGCACAACCTACCATAATTTCTTTTTCTGTGATTGCCTCAAGAGACAACACTGTTGATTCATCTGTTGCTCCTTTGGAAAAAAATAAGATTTAAAAACACCCGTTTTATTATTTAGTTTTGTAACAGCATAATCTGTACCTATAAAAAGGTGCTTTGCATCCTTTGTTTCGCTAAAACTCCAAACTCCTGGAGAAGGGATGCCTTTTTCTTTTTCACCACTTGCACCAACACCTAAAAACCCTTGTTGCAGAGGATTAAAACTTGAAAGTCCTCTTTGAGTTGCCAACCAAAAAGTTCCTGAATTATCTTTTGAAATTGAATTAATTTCATTAAAAAGTAACGCATTTTTTTGAAAAAGATCTTCTGTACAATGGTGTAAACCATCATCGTTCATAAGAAAGAAAATACCATTCTTTTTGGTACAAAAAATCCAACCAAAATTGTTTTCATAATAAACATCTGAAATATTTTGATTCCCGTATTTTTTAAACAAAGATTTAAATAGGGGCTGAATTGCTAAACTGGGTAAATGTAAACCGAAAACACCATTATTACTTGATATGTACGTTTTACCGTTAAAAAAGGAAATAGAATTGAGCGTGATTTTTCCTAAATGATTTGTTTTTATCAATTTATCTGAAGTTATATCAAATAAGATTATCTCATCATTTTCTGTAATAGCAATCAATTCATCTTCCTGGGAAATTTCAATTTCTTTAATTTTAAAAAACGGTATTTTTGAAGAATAAGAATAAAATTTAGCTTCTTTTCTGTTAAATTTATAAACCCCTATATCACTGACAGAAACCCAAATATCTCCTTTAGTATCTTTTGAAATACTATTTATTTTTGTAAAAGAATGACTTTCAGAAATAAAATAAGAGCGAAAAACATCATTTGTGAAATCGTAAACCAACAACCCCTTATTTGTTCCAAAATATAAATTTCCCTCATTGTCTTTTATTGAGCAAAGAATATAATCACTATAAATGCCCTCTGTATTATCTGAGGTTAAATTTTCAAAAGATTTACCATCAAATCGATTTAATCCATCTTGTGTTCCCACCCATAATCCATTCAAATCATCTTGAAGAATGGTTGTAATTGAACTTTGTGATAAACCATCACTGATGGTGTAATTTTTAAAATTAAACCTTGTTTGACTATTAACTGTGAGGAATAAAGATAAAGATAGAAGTAGGAGAAGAAATTTCATTTAATTCATACTTTATACCGTTGCATTTGGATTACTTACTTGAATACTTGAATTTTCTAAATCTCTATCGAATAAATAAAGTCCACCTTTATCATTCCCAATCAATTTTATTTTATCCATAATTGTACGCGCAAGTGCTTCTTCTTCCAGTTGTTCCGAAACATACCATTGAATGAAATTATGTGTTGTATAATCTTTTTCTTGCAAACAAATATCTACCAATTCATTAATACTATCTGTTACGATTAATTCATGATCTAACAATTTCTGAAACACATCTGCTATTCCATCGAAATTGTTTTGAGGTAATCCTATAGCAGGAATTATTGCTTTTCCACCACGTTCATTGACAAATTTCACCAACTTCAACATGTGAAATCTTTCCTCATCAGAATGCTCATATAAAAACTTAGATGTACCGTTTAATCCTTGATTTTCAGCCCAAGAAGCCATTGCTAAGTAAAATTGTGAAGAAAATGCTTCTTTTTCTATTTGATTGTTCAATGCTTTTTCAACTCTTGTATTCATAATAATTGTTTTATACAAAGTTATCATTATCAATGAATTTCATCAATTATTTCTTCGTATCTTCGCAATAATGTCAAAAAGAAAAAAATCAAACAAAAAGCTAACACACAGTTTAGCACATATAATTCGTAAAGTATTTAAAGAAAATCCTGATAGCACTTTAAATCACAAACAAGTTTGCGCGATGATAAACGTAAAAGAGTCTGCTATTCGTAAATTGGTGTATTCTATTTTAGAAGATTTATCTAAAAAAGAAATTCTTAAAAAAGCAGGATATAACATTTATCAATTGAATCATAACGAGTCTTTTTTAGAAAGAATTATTCAAATGACCGCCAGAAAAGCTGGATTTGTGGTTGTAAATGACCCAGAGGTTGAGGATATATTTATTCCTCCGCATTCAATAAATCAAGCAATTGGAGGAGATTTAGTTAAGATACAAATTACTAAACAAGGAAAAAAAAGACCGGAAGGTGTTGTTCTTGAGGTAATCGAAAGGGAACGTTCACAATTTGTTGGAACCATACAAATGCATGATAATTATGCTTTTTTAATTCCTGATAACCCAAGGGTTGGAACGGATATTTTTATTCAAAAAGAAAAATTAAAAGGGGCAAAAGAAGGAGATAAGGCGATTGCTGAAATCACTGTATGGCCTAAATCTGCACAAAGTCCTTAGTAAAATAATTGAAGTTTTAGGAAACTCTGGTGGAAATGATATTGAAATGTTAAGCATTTGAATTAATCAAGGTTTGGATTATAAATTTCCTTATGATGTTCTTTCTGAGGCTGAAAAAATTCATTTAAAACTTGACCCGAAAGAAATACAGAAAAGAAGAGATTTTAGAGAAGTGGATACATTTACAATTGACCCACTTGATGCAAAAGATTTTGACGATGCAATTTCTTTTAAATCTTTAGAAAATGGACACATTGAAGTTGGAATCCATATTGCTGATGTCAGCCATTATGTTCAACCCGATTCACCAATGGATGTTGAAGCATTAAAACGTTCTAATTCTGTTTATTTGGTTGATCGAGTTATTCCAATGTTGCCCGAGCAATTGTCTAACCTTGTCTGTTCTTTACGACCTGATGAAGATAAATTTACATTTTCCGCTGTTTTTGAAATGGATGAGAAAGGTAAAATTTACAATGAGTGGTTTGGTAAAACAGTGATTCATTCTAACCGAAGATTTACTTATGAAGAAGCACAAGAAATTATTGAAACGAAAGAAAATGATGGTTCAGATTACTACGAAGAAATCCATATTTTAGATAAAATCGCTAAGATTTTGCGAAAAAAACGTTTAGATAACGGTGCAATGAATATTGAAAGTGAAGAGGTTCGTTTTCGATTAGATGAAGAAGGCACTCCTGTTGAGGTGGTGATTAAAACATCAAAAGATGCCCATAAATTGATTGAAGAATACATGCTTTTAGCGAATCGATTGGTGGCAACTTTTGTTTCAAAACAAAAAAAAGGAACGAATAAAATTCCATTTGTCTACCGTTGTCATGACCACCCAAATCCTGAAAAAATTGAATTATTCAACCTTTTTATTCGAAAGTTTGGGTACGATATCGACGTAACTGATCCACATCAAATTTCAAAAAACATCAATGCTTTATTAGCAGATGTTCGCTATAAAAATGAATTTTCTTTGATTCAATCCATGGCAATTCGTTCGATGGCAAAAGCAACTTATGAAACAGATAATATTGGTCATTATGGATTAGGTTTTACACATTACACACATTTTACTTCACCAATTCGTCGATATGCTGATTTGGTTGTTCACCGTATTTTACAAGAAGAATTAACGCATCAAAAGCACCGTTACGGTTCTGAATTGAATGACGTTTGTAAACGAATTTCACGCATGGAACGAAAAGCGGTGGAAGCAGAAAGGGAAAGTACTAAATATTTTCAAACCTTATTTGTTGTAGATAAAGTGGGAAAAGAATTTAATGGAACCATTTCTGGTGTTGCAGAGTTTGGAATTTTTGTAAAAATGGACGATAATCAATGTGAAGGATTAATTCCAATGCAAGATATTCCTGGAGATCGTTATCGATTTGATGCTGATAAGTTTGCAGTGGTTGGTAATCGTAAAAAGAAAGAATATAACTTTGGTGATAAAGTGAAAGTCAGAATTCAAGATGTTTCTGTTCCTAAACGACAAATAAATTTAGAAATGGTGTTGGATTAACTTTTAGAGTTGGTTAATTTTCTTAGAAAGAGCATCTTTGTAAGAACCACCTATTGGGATCATTTTTTCTACATTTTCAAGAGTGAGATTTGGTTGTTCAATCGTTGCAATTTTATCAACGCGCACAATGTAAGAACGATGAACACGAATAAAATCTTCTTTTCCCATTTTAATGTCAATGTCTTTCATTGTAGAATGAATGGTATATCTTTTTTCATTCGTATGAATCACAACATAATCTTTCAAAGCTTCTATATAGAAGATATTTGATGTTTTTATTTTTACCAATTTACTGTTTGATTTCACAAAAATAAATTCTTTCGATGTTTCTTTATTTTCAATAATTGAATAAAATAAATCACGCTCTTTTATTACTTCTTGTTCTTTAGCGTGTTTGTAAATCGCCATTTCAATTGTCGTGTGTAAATCAATCTCTTTAAACGGCTTTAAAATATATCCGTAAGGTTGAGTTACTTTAGCTTTAGAAAGCGTTAATTCATCCGCATAAGCTGTAAGAAAGATGACAGGTATTTTTTGTTGTTCTTTTATCGTTGAGGCCGCCTCAATTCCATTCATCTCCCCTTTTAGCATTATATCCATCAAAACAACATCTGGATTTTCAGTTGCAGCTAAATCAATTGCTTTTTCTCCTGTTGCAGAAGATCCAACAACATTATAACCTAATTTTTTTAAGCTATTCTGAATATCTTTTGAAACGATTGCTTCATCTTCTACAACTAATATGTTTATTTTAGACATAACTTAAGGTTTGATTTTATCAAATTTAATGAAATATTTGGTTCCATTTGTATTTTCTGTTTTAATCTCTCCATCTAATTGTTCAATTAGAGTTGCTACCAGTTGTAAACCAAGCGTTTCCGTTTGTAAATCTTCAAATTTACCAGGTAGTCCTTTACCATTATCACTTATTTCAAGATGAATGACTTCATTTTTCTCTTTTAAAGAAATACTTATTTTTCCTTTTGTATTTTCGCCCCACGCATATTTTAAAGAATTAGAAATTATTTCATTTACAATTAACCCTGTTGGAATAGCTTGATCAAGAATTAAATCAACTTGTTCAAAATCTTTAATAAGAAGAATATTTTGATTTACCCGATAAGAAGAAATAAGATTTCCCATTAAATTATCTAGATATTCAGCAAAATTTATACTTGCAAAATCTTCCGTACGATAAAGGTTTTCATGAATTATAGCCATTGTTCTTACTCGATTTCTACTTTCTTGAAGAATTGAAAGTATTTTTTCATCTGTAATAAAAGAGCTTTGAAGGTTTAAAATACTTGAAATAACTTGAAGATTATTTTTTACACGATGATGAATTTCTTTCAGTAAAACATCTTTTTCTTTCAAAGAAGATTCTATTTCTATATTGGATTTCTTTTTCTCACTAATATCATGAGCAACAAGAGAAATTTCAGAAACTTTTCCTTCCGTATTAAAAATTGGGTTCACAAAAACTTCCAACCAATGGTTAATACCGTTTACATCTATTTCTATTTCAAATTGTTTTGATCTTCCCTTTTTAATATCGAGGAAAACTATTCTAAAAAAGCGCAATTGAAAAGGGTTAAGAACTTTTTTAAAATAATCATAAAACGAATCTCCTTTTACAATTTTATTTCGGAGAATAGTGGAAAAATAAGCTTTACAATGTGTATTAAAAGAAGAAATATTAGCATCTAATGTTAATGTTAATAAAAAAGTATTGGAAGAACTATCTAAAATTGCTTTCATTCTTAAAAACTGTTCTTCCAATTGTTTTTCAGCTAAAATTCTATCATTAATTTCATTTTCTAATTTAAAATTCATTTCCTCTGCTAATTCTGCACGAAGAATTTCTTTTTCAATTTTAGATTGAAGTGAAATATCTTTAAAAATAATTAAAACTGCATCTTTATTTTCATAAACTGTTGATACAAAAGTGATGTCCATTTTCACTTTTAACCGCGATAAATTAAAGAAATTAATTTGAATATTTTTTCTTTCTCTATCTATTAAATGTTCTTCGTAGGTATAATTAAATTTCTTTTTATTTTCTCCTTTAAAAATATTTTTTAAATCAATAAAATCACCAAATATTTTATGAATTTCTGGATTAGTAAAAAGAATGGTTGATTCATGACAAATAATAATTCCTTCCGGATGATTTAAAAAAATATTTTCTAAATTTTGTTGATTATTTTCAATGGATCGAATGTGTTTATTCAATTTTGTTATATCATGAATAACACATTGATAAAATATTTTTTTATCTAAAATTACTTCAATTACATTAACGTTAGCTTCAATTTTACGATTATTAGATTTAAATGTCCAATCAAACTTTATACTTCGATAATTATTGTTTTCATCTTTTAATGAGTTGTACTTCTTTTTCGATTGATTATTTGTATTAAAACTTAAATCAAATAAATTTTTATTTAATAATTCTTCTTGAGGAACACCAAAAAGTTGAAGAGATCTTCGATTACAATCAATAATTTTATCGGAATCTAAAAATAAAATAGCATCATTGGTTTCTTCAAAAATCAGTCGATATTTTTCTTCACTTTGTTTTAATGCTAAAGTTGTTTTTTGAATATTTGTTAAATCAATAACAGAACCTTCAATTTGATTTCTTTCAATATCAATATACCAATTAAAAATAAATATTTTTTCTACTCCATTTGATAATGAAAATTGTGTTTGGTAATTTTGAGAATAACTATGTTCTCCTAACGATTCTAAAATTATTTCCCATTCTTTATTTTGTTTTTTTGTAAATAAATAATCTCCCTGCTTACAAAAACCATCCAACATTTTAAAAAAAGAAGTATTTCCTTTTAATATTTTAGAATCAATATCTAAAGTAAATACACCTGCTTTATTTTTTTCGTATAAATTTTGATACCTACGCTCAGATAATTCTATTTCTTTTCTTTTAATAACATCATATGTAATATCATTAATTAAAGCCAACCAAAATTGATTATTTTTTAATACAAGAACAGAAAATTTTATTTCAATAAAAATTGATTTTCCTTTATTTTGAATTTTAATATTTTTCTTATAATTATCTCCTACAATTAGATTTTTTATTTTATTAATCTCTTCTTCATTAAGATAAGAAAAAACAACATCTTTTACATTAGTATTTGTAATTTCTGTAAGAAAAAATAATTGTCCAACTTTTTGATTAAAATCAATAACTCTATTTTCTTTTTTTATATCAAAAATTAAATATCCAGATCCTGATGATTTAATTACATCAAGTAAATATTTTGAATAATCTTTTACTTTTTTTAATAATTTAATTCTAAAATACAATACAAATAAAGTACTTACACTAATAATAAATATTTCTGATAACAAAACTTTCTGGAAAGGTAAGGCGTATTTATTATTGTAAAAGGCGTATAAAAATAAAAGAAATACAAATGAAATATAAAGTAATAATGAATTCCATCTTTGAATAATTAGTAAAGAAAGGTTAAACAATGTAAAAAACATCATCAGTTCTATAACACTAAATTGATGATTAATTAAACTATAAAAAGCAATCGCAGTAACAAAGAATAAATGAAGAATAAAAAAGTAGACCAGTTTGTATTTAAAAAATTTAATTTTCCAAGAAATGAAGAAATATAAAGGAAATAATACTGTATAAGATAAAGCTAGGTAAACGTAAATTTCTAACTCATGAAAATCTTTTATTAAAAATGAAAAAAGAGGGAGTATGATAAATGCAGTTATTGAATGAATAATTGAAATTCGAATAATTCCATTTTCACGTTCATAATAAGGAATAAATTCATTTTTCCATGAGTCAATTTTTTTTAGAAGTTTTTTAATAGAATTCATCTATTTAATTATTATAATCGGTTGTTATACAGTTAATTGTAATTATTTTATTTTAATTCAGTTAGAATATAATCTAATTTTTGAATTTTCAAAATATTACTAATTTGTCTTTTTTATAAAGTAAATAATAAAGATTTTTTATAAAAAGAAATTTATTACTTTTATTAAGATTGTTAATTTGTGTAGAAAAATACTCAATATTTCTTGTTAATTAACTTATTAAGATAAAATCATTTGTTTTCAATACTTCTCTTCCTTTAAATTTAACCTCTTAGCTGAATTATCAACAATCTATAAAAAGAACCATTGTTTATAAGATTATTTATTTATTTACTTATTTTCATTCAATTACTTATTGATAACTTTAAATAAATAAAGGTTTCTTTTCTAGGTTTTTCTTTTTCTTTTTTGATATGAACTATTAATTGATGATATCAAAGGAAAAGTCTTTACTTTTTATAAACACTGATTAACAATTTTATTTTTTTTTATGTGTAAAACTTTAAAATTAATTAACTACTTATCAGTTGGTTAAAAAACAATGAATACTTTAATTGTTTAAAAGTTGTATGAATTGTTAATATGATATAGCTTTGTAACTAAACCAATAAAATTATGAAAAAATATATTCCTATCGGATCTGATCATGCTGGATTTGAGTTGAAAAAATCAATTATTAACTTATTAACGAATAAAGGCTATGAATTAGAAGATTTTGGTTGTTATTCAGAAGAAAGTATTGATTATCCTGATTATGGTCACCCAGTTGCTGAAAAAGTATCAGAGAAAAAATGTTTAGGAATAGTTATTTGTGGTTCTGGTAACGGAATTAATATGACTGTGAATAAACATCAAGCTATTCGTAGTGCACTTTGTTGGAATGTTGAAATAGCAAAATTAGCTCGTCAACACAACAACGCAAATATTTTAGCATTACCTGCCCGTTTTCTTTCAGAAGAAGAAGCTTTAAAAATTGTGGATATTTTTTTCTCTACCGATTTTGAAGGTGGTCGTCATCAAAGAAGAGTAGATAAAATTGCGTGTTGTTAAAAAGGAATAAAACTTAATGAATATTTAAAAGAGATTGGATTAATATATTCAATCTCTTTTTATATGCAGTATAATATTCACCCGTTCCTGGACCGTTAAAACCTGTATGAATTTGTTTAATTTCTCCATTTCTACCGATAATAATTGTAGTTGGAAAAGACATGATATTGTTTAACATAGGAAAGTCAAGGGAAGCATCTTTTTTTTGTGCAGAACCACCAATTAAAAAAGGGTATTCTATTTCTAATTTATCTTTTAATCGTTTTGCGTTTACTATATAATCATCTAATGTTTGACCAGTTTCATAGCAAATAGATATAATTTCTAATCCTTGCGAATGATACTTTTCATAAATTTCTTTAAATAATATCGTCTCATCAAGGCAATTTGGACACCATGTTCCCATAATTTGAAGAATAACAACCTTATTTTTATAATTTTCATTTGGGAATGAAACAGTATCTTTTTTTAAATTAGGAAAAGAGAATGAAATAGGTGTATCGTTAATTAAATAAGTTAATTTTTCAGGACTTTGTAATTTAAAAGAATTATTTAATACTCCATTCCATTTACTTTCCCAATGAGAACCACTATTAAATGTTCCTATTAATGAATCATTTTTGAGTTTTGCTTTGAATAAAAAAGCGTGAGAACCATCAAAACAAGATAAATACAAACTATCATTTATAGTGTTACCTTCTAAATAACGATAATCTCCAGTTTCTGTTAAAAAAGTACCATTAACGGTTGAATTATTTTGTTTAAATAATCCCAACGCAGGATATTCATCTTTCGTTTCTGGTTCAAATTTAACCTCCCATTTCCGTCAATGTCAAGTGAATTTTTGGTTTGTTTTGTAGTTAAAAACCGAGGACTTTTTCGTTTAACTTTTTCGGCATAAAATGGAATTTTATAATTTTCACTTCTTTGGTAATTTACCCAATAACCAGTCATTCTTTTTTTAGTGCTTATAAAAACAATTTCAGAATTAAAAAAAGGAAAACGAACACGTAAACTATCATTTTCAACACGAATCTTTTCTAATTTTATATTTTCTTCGCCGTTTAATATGGTTATTTGGTTGTTTTTATCTACTTTCAAAGTAAAAGGCAATACATCTTTATTATTTAATTTTAATTGAGCATGCCAAATACCTTTTTTAAGGTTCTGTGTAAAAGAAAAAAATGTGATAATAAAAAAAAGAAAGGTGAAAATAAATTTCATTGGTTTGTTTTCGTTTCAACGAAAATAGCTTTTTTTGAGGAATTATAAAGTAGAATGCAACTTTTTTAATTAAAAATAAGTCTTTGTTTTAAGTGCGAGAAATGGATGATTCATCATTAGTAAAATATTGTATTAAAGGAGATCCAAAAGCTCAGCGCGCGTTGTTTGATAAATTTGCACCGAAAATGTTAAGTGTTTGTATGCGTTATGCTAAAAACAAAGAACAAGCGGAAGATGTTTTGCAAGAAAGTTTTATTAAAGTTTTTTCTAAACTTGACCTTTTTAAAGGGGGCTCATTAGAAGGTTGGATTCGTAGAATTATGGTGAATACTTCTTTGGATCAAATTCGAAAAGAAAAAAAATTACAAAATAATATCACTGTTGACGCTGTTGAGTTTAAATTAGAACACAATAGTTATATTCTTGAAAACATTCACGCAGAAGATCTACTTAAATTAATACAAAAAATGCCTGTGGGCTATAAAACTGTTTTTAATTTATTTGCAATTGAAGGATATTCTCACAAAGAAATCGCTGAAGAACTTTCTATTTCTGAGAGTACATCAAAATCTCAATATTCTCGTGCTAAAATTTATTTACAACAACAATTGAAAGAATTAGGATTTGAAAGATAAAGACCAAATACAAGAACTATTTTCTAAGAAATTAGGAAACCATGAAGCTACTGTTCATCCAGAATTATGGAACGGAATTGCTTCACAAGTTGCTGCAACGACTTCTGCATCGGCGGGTATTTCTGTTTTATCAAAGGTGATTATCTCTGTCGTTTCTGTTGCGGCTATTTCTACAGCAATTGTCATTTATTCCTCGTCAGAAAAAGAGGTTAAAAGTGAAAAAATAACTAAAAACGAAACGAAATCAATCATTTTAGAGCAAAAAGAGCCAGTTTTAACCGAAAAACAAGAAAAATCGATTCAAATTGAAAATGCTTCAAATGAAGATTTAGCGTCGAATAAAAAAGAAACTCAATTTTCAAAAGAACATAAACCTTCTAAACCTTCTCTTCTACCAGAAAAAGAATTAGAAAACTTTACTGAATCAAAAAGTGAAACGACAGGTATTCTCAAAGAACGCGAAGAAGATCCAATAGTGGAATACAAGCCTTCTAAGGAATCTTTTGATTATACTTTACAAGAAGTATCTAAGGAAAACAAAATAGAAGAACAAACTACTTTTTCGATAGATATAGATAAAGAACAACTAGTAGAAGAATATTCGATTACGAAAATGCCGGATATTTTTACACCAAATAACGATGGACAAAATGATTTTCTTTTTGTAGAATCGAATGGAATTATTGATTTCTCAATCGTGATTATGAATGAAAAGTCAAACATTATTTTTCAATCCATAGATCTAAATTTTAAATGGGATGGAAATGATATTTATGGAAACCCTGTACCAACAGGTAAATACATTTATTTTATCACAGGAAATGATAGAAGCGGTAATCCTGTGAAAAAATACCAATCACTTACTTTAGTGCGTTAATTCTTTCTGATAATTAGCCACCGATTTTACGCCTAAATAATAGAAAATTACTCCAACCAATAAAAAGATATGACTGATGTCGTTCTTATCAAACCACGGAGCGAAACTAATTTTTTGACTTTGAAAAACCAAGCTTGGCAACATAATCAATACACTGTATAAGAAAAACCGAAATCCAGGGGTGATTTTTTTACTAAAAACAAATCCAAGAATAGCTAATGTATATACCAATCCAATTGTAGAATTAATAATAGGAACTTTCATTGCAACGGAATAATCTTGCTCTAAATCTACGTAGTAGATAACCAAAATTTCAGCTATTATCGCAAGAATAAACTTTATTTTACTGAATAACAACAGTGTTTTTACCAGTTTTGGATTAGAAAGAAAAGGTAACATTGCTTTTTCTATCAAAAAAACCGACGTCATTCCTGCAAACCAACCGATGTATTTACCCGGAACTCCCCAGTAGTTATACATTAAATGTCCTAACCCCCCAAAAAGAAAACCAATTCCAAAAACGATAAAAAAGTACTTCCAATTTTTCACAAAATTGGTTTGAAGCATTTTAGAAACTTTGTATGCAAAAATGAATGAGAAAGTAAAAATGATAAAATCACCCACAAAAGAATTAGGTTCGAGTAAATCGAGTCCTAAAAATTCAAACTCAATTTTTTCGTAATCAGCACCAATGAGCATTGTTATTTATTTTTGCGAAGGTATTGTTTGTTTTAAGAATGTAAACAGAATTCTTCTAAAAACTTTTTCGTTTCTTTATCTTTTAATGATGGATAAGCTAATTCAAACCCTTTTAATAATTCTTTATTTGCAGAATGACTTTTAAGAACGCTCCATTCTTGTTTAGAAAGTCCACCAACAAAAGCAATTGCAACACCTAACCCCACCCATAAATCATTTTGACATTCTTCTTTGAAACTAGAAATTACTTTAGTTATTTTATCAACATTGCCTTTATAACCGTACCAAAGACTTCGACCAAAACCTTGAATAAAGATGTGTAAATATGTATTGGGAATATTATCTGGAAATGAAAAAGTACGTAAAACACTTCTTCGTTTGAGTGTGCCAACAAAATAACCATAACCATTCCACACCCAAGATTGATTTTCTTCCGAAAAATTAGTGAGATAATCGGTTGGATTTATATTTAATTCTCCAAAAGCCCAACCGAACCCAATGTTTAATTGTTTTGCAAAATTTAATTGAAAATAATGATATAGTTCATTCCAAGCGCTTAAATCGTTCTTTTTTTCGAAAGAATGGAGTGCAAAACGAGCCGATAAACCCTCTATAAATACAAAAGAATGAACAGAATTGATTCCTTGATACAACAGTTCTATTTCTTCAAAAGTTAAAGACGTATCAATTGAATATCCTTTTTCAAAAAGTGATTTTATAGAAGCTGTATTCTTTTCAACACTCATTTTCAACCTTTGTAAAACCACATTACAGCAACGTCATTTTTAATTCCTTCATCTGTTGCAAGACCATTTTCATTCTCATTTAGCTTTTTCGATAAAGTCATTATGTATGGGTCAACTTTTAAGTTCATCGACGTTCCATAAACTTTACGACTCATCAATTTAAACATTTCTACAGCGATGTGTTCGAGAATTTTCACATTATCCTCTACTTTCTTCACTAATTCTCTTGGAGAATGTTGTTCATCTATTCCTCGGTGAAAATCTTGCAAGAATGGAATATCGAAAGGATCGATGTAGTTGTTTTCAAAAGCTTCATCATCAAATTCTCCCCATTCCAACAATAATTTTTGCATTTGCTGATTCAATTGACCAAATTTTTCACCGGCACAATTGTCTTTCGCAAACAGGTTTCGTAAAACCATAATATTGGTATAACCGTGGTTGGTGAATAATAAAGTGTGTACCGACCAATAGATTGCCCAATCCCAAAAAATCTTCCACACCATGGTTTGCGTTTTACCCCACAACTTATATTTATTTTGATAAATTGGAATCCAGTTTTCAAACCAAGCGTAGTGCGTTCTTTCAAAAACATTGATGCGTAAATCGATATCTTCCCCTTTTAAATCACGCAGAATTAAATCGCCAACAAACGCGTTATTGAGAGCTATAAAATCTGTACCTGGAGAATAGAAAGGATCTAGAAACAAACCAGATTCTCCGGTAATTGCCCATCTTTCTGTAGAATATAATTTCTCACAAGAATGTGCAAAATGCTTTAATACTTTAAAGTCAAGAATATCCTCTTTTTTATCGATGAGGTTTTTATAAACGATTGGTTCATTCTTTTTAAACCATTCAAATGCTTTATCGAGTTTATTGTAGGTGTCAAACGGATGGATAGCGGGGTCAGCGACTATTCCAACACTTGTATTGCCGGTTGCAAGAGGAATGAACCAAATCCAATATCCTTTATCCATGAAATGCACAGTACTCAATCGACGCAAACCAGGTTTCACATAACTTGACCAGTCTTTATTCTCCGACCAATCATCTACATCAATTTCCCCTTTAATTCTAAACCAAGCAGAGCTAATTCCATGGTCAAGGTCTTGTTTTAATTTTAATTTTCGTTTCAGGAAACTATTACGGCCGGTTGCGTCAACAATCCATTTAGAGGAAAGATTTATTTCTTCTTTATCTTTAGAATATATAGTAGAATGCCCATTTTCTGTCGGTTCTGTTGCAGTAACTTTTGCACCCAATTCAACCTCAACACCCTTCGCTCTCACAATACCGATGAGGTCATTTTCAAATGTTCCTCGATCAATTTGGTGACTTGGCACCGGTAATAATTCCCGAGGACCTAATTCTACCCTTTTATCTATATCGTTTTTATGTTCTGGGGAAAAAAAGAAGCGTAAACCATGTTTTGGCAACTGTTTTTCCTCTAAATAATCTTTTAAATCAAGGACTTCTCTCAAATAATGCGTTCCTAATTCTACGGTAGATTCCCCCACTTTATGAGCAGCATCTAGCGCATCTCCCTCTCTTTTTTCAAGAACAAGAATAGAAATATTTTCGTTTTCTTTTTTTAATTGAAGACTAAGTGTAAGTCCAGCAAGACCACCACCAAAGATGACAACATCATAATTTTTTTTCATTCGAATAGAATTAAATCAGCTGATAAAATCAGTAAAACAAATATACTATTTTTGATAGGAAAAGAAATATGATTGTTGTCAGTTGTTTCGTTTAAGGAAGTTTGTTCTTAGCATACTTTATTCTTCTCAAGTATTGTTGTTGGGTTAACGTTTAGGATAAGAAACGTAGTTGATCCGAAAGGCGGCTATGTTTTCTTTCAAACAAATCTTTGCACTATCTTGCTAAGGTCTTTTTGCTTTACCCCAACTTTTAAGTAAACTTGAGTTGTTCTAAAATAAAAACCCCTACTCTTTCGAGTAAATATTTTTATATTCCTTTCTCTTGCTATTCTTTAATTCTAATAGTTTATTTTAGGCTATATTTTGTTTTATTCTTTTCTCCAATTTTAACAAATATTTCCAATTCAATGCCTTTAATTAAATCTCTACTTGCGGTTGCTGTAGATATTTCTTTAAAAATATTCATATAATCTTTTCGTGTAAATTCTTTATTATCTAATTCCTTAAAATAATTTATTCTATCTGTTTGATTTAATTTTCGATTTCCAAATTTTAGAATATGTTCAAGAGAATTATTAATAATTTCTAACATATACTCGATAAAGATTGTTGATTTTCCTTTATTATCACTTTCTGATAATGCTTCATAATATTCTTTTTGTGATTTACTAATTAATGTTTCTAAAGGAATATATTCAAATACAGGGTATTCTGCTTTCAGTATTAAAGTTTGCCATAAACGTCCCATTCGTCCATTTCCGTCTAAAAAAGGATGTATAAATTCCATTTCATAATGAAAAACACAACTTTTTATAAGACTTAATTCATTTTTGTCTTTTAGATACGTAAACAAATCGTTCATTAAATTTGGAACATTTTCGTGTGGAGGTGCGATGTGTTCTACTTTTGTTCCTTTTACAATGCCAACACTTTGTTTTCTGTATTTTCCAGGGTTTTCAATTAACCCATTCATTATTGTTTTATGTGCTTTTAGAAAATCTTTTTCATTGTGATATTTAAAATTTTTAATATTGTTATAAACTTCAATGGTATTTATAACTTCTTTTATATCTCTTTCTGGACCAATTACTCTTTTATTTTCAAGAATTGCGGTTATTTGTTCCTCTGTAAGTGTATTTCCTTCTATTTTTAGAGAATTATGGATTGTTTTAATTCTATTTTGTTTCCTTAATGTTGGTGAAGGTTTGTCTAATAAATTAGCATTGATTTCTCCTATTTTTTCAGAAATTTGAGTTACAAACCTTAATATTTTGGATGTGATTTCGTATGGTGGCTTCATTGATACTATCGTTTGATACTATCAAAAATAATTCTTTTTATTGAAATGAGATAAGTTTTCCGTGTTTTTTTATGAAGCTAACGTTTACACTATGTTTAGTACGGATTTACAAAGAGCAAAACTCTCAATTCCGCACATAGCCTAAAGTTAATATTTTGTTTTTAAATTATTCTTTTTAAAACACCAAATTTAAGTTTTGGCGGGCTTTCTATGGAACTCTAAATTTTCAATTAAGTACTAACTCCGTATTAAATATAGAGTTTGTTAGCATTTTTTTTATTTTCGGACAATACAAATAGTTAGCTTAAATCTTTATAAGCTTGAAGGTAATATGAGTACCATCAAAAAAATCATATTCAAATTCTAAAAACCCATATTCTTTATGATATACGTATCTAACAGAACTTTCACCGAGTTTATTATGATTTCCAGTACCAACAATTAGCCAACAATCTGTTAGTAGTATATTTTTAAATTCATAATCTATTTGTTTTTCAACTAGATAAGTTTGACTTAATTTACCTTTAAACTTTCCCCATCCTGTTAATATAAATAATGTCCCTCCATTCCATTTTTCACCTATATTTAATTTATCTAATTTAATATAAGGAAAAGCACAAACTTCTGTATACATATATTGATTTGAACGAAAAGGATGCAACCAAATTGTTAAACTATCTTCAATTGCTCCACTAGTTACTTTTCTTGCAATTCTTATTCCTTCCCATTTTTTCTTCTTTTTTGATTTAGGACTTCTCATATTATTAACAACAGAATCTGTTGGATAATAAGTTACTATATATTTAGTTTGAGTCTTTTGATATTCCCAAGGTATTCCTAATGGTTGTAAAATTATTTTTTCTTGAGTTAAAGTATCGCTATTCTTATCTATAAATGTTGCGTTATATATGTATGTTCTAGTTGAATCAAATATTTTTATTTCTGAACTTTGACTATAGAGAACATTAGAAATTGATATAACACTTATTATTAAATTAACGATAATAGTTCTTGATTTCATAGGGTGATTAATTAATGCTAACGGTGTAATATGTGTCCATTGTGACATATATTAACATTCCATATCAAATATAAAAATAAATTTTTAATCACTAAACGCATCTTTTTTCCTTCCCAACTTTCAAGCGAGCTTGAGTTGTTCTAAACAAAAAATCCCTACTCTACGAGTAAGGATTTCTTTGAGGTCTCTGGCGGATTCGAACCGCCGTAGATGGTTTTGCAGACCACTGCCTAGCCACTCGGCCAAGAGACCGTTTTTAATTTCGGTATGCAAATGTACTAAAAAATGAATTAGTCTTCAATAATTATTGCGACATTATTTACATCACCATTAATTGGTGGGGATAATTTGGTCACTTTTAAACGTAAAGTATCAATATTACTAACTTCTTTCCGTATTCGTTCCACAATTCTTTGCCCAACGTGTTCTATTAATTTCGATCGAATTGCCATTTCTTCTTTGACAATCTTATTCACTACAACGTAATCAATGGTTTCATCCAACTCATCAGATGCAGCTGCAGAAGAGAAATCGGTCGTCATGCGTACATCTACGATGTAGTGACCACCAATCCGACCTTCCTCTGGCATACAACCGTGGAAAGCATAGAGTTTTATTCCGTTGACTTCAATTGTATGTATCATTCTTCGTTCTTTCTCAATGCCTCTACACCAATTTCAATTCGAGCAATTGTTTCTTCTTTTCCTAAGAATGAAGTAATTTCAAACATACTTGGACCCATTCCTTTTCCTGTTAAAACCAATCGAAATTGTGGCAAAACCTGTCCTATACCAATTTCTTTTGATGCTAAGTAATCTTTAAATACTTTTTCAATGTTTTCTGCAGAATAATCTTCTGTTTCACTGAGAATTGTTTTAAATTCTGTGATGTAATTCTCTGCTTCACCCTTCCATTTTTTACGTGTTGTTTTAGCATCGTATTCTGTTGGACGTTCAAGTAAAAATGAACCTTCTGTCCAGATGTCTTTTACGAAAGTGGCTCTTTCTTTCATCAAACGACAAACTTCAGCCAATCTTTCTATCGGATAATCACCCTCAATTTCTTTTTGTAATATTTCAGCTAATACTGTATTATTTTCTGCTCTTAAATATTGTTGTTGGAACCATTTTGTTTTATCTGGGTCAAATTTTGCACCGGATTTAGAAACTCTATCCAATGTAAACGCTTCTACCAATTCGTCCATTGGAAAAATTTCTTGAGTTGTCCCAGGGTTCCACCCTAAAAACGCTAACATATTTACAAATGCACCTGAAAAATATCCATTCTCTCTATATCCAGAAAATACATCGCCTTCAGCTGTCGTCCAGTTGGTTGGAAATACAGGAAAACCTAATCGATCTCCATCTCTTTTTGATAATTTACCATTTCCATCAGGTTTTAATAACAACGGTAAATGAGCAAATTTTGGAGCTTCCCACCCAAAAGCTTCATATAACATCACATGTAAAGGCGCAGACGGTAACCACTCCTCACCACGAATAACGTGACTGATTTCCATTAAATGATCATCTACAATATTTGCTAAATGATATGTTGGCATTCCGTCAGACTTGAAAAGAACTTTATCATCTAAATTATTGGTGTTCACGACAACCCATCCTCTAATTTCATCTTCTAAGCGTATGTCTTCATTTCGAGGCATTTTCATACGAATCACATAAGGATCCCCTGCTTCTAACCTTCGTTGTACTTCATCTTGTGGCAATGAAATAGAATTCTTCATTGAACCACGCGTCACACTGTTGTATTGCCAATTTGGCATTCCCATTTGCTTTGCTTGTTCACGAACAGCCGTTAAATCTTCAGCAGTATCAAAAGCGTAATAACCTTTTCCATTCTCAATCAATTGTTCTGCATAAGGTCGGTACATTTCTTTTCTTTCAGACTGAACGTAAGGACCAAAATCTCCCCCTAACCCCGGACCTTCTGTTGGCATCATTTTGCACCATTTCATTGCATCCATGATATAATCTTGAGCACCTTCTACAAAACGTGTCTGATCTGTATCTTCTATTCGAATAACAAATGTTCCGTTGTGTTTTTTGGCAAATAAATAATTATACAAGGCAGTTCTAACTCCACCCATGTGAAGTGGTCCGGTTGGTGACGGCGCAAATCTAACGCGAACAGGTTTTTGAGACATAAATTTCGTTTTAATTGGTGCAAAGATAAGTAAACTAGATGCAATTCTAAATTTTGATTGAATAAAGTTCAACTGAATAGGATCATTCATTTTAAACCACTTTTTCGATATTTAACCTTTTTTATACTCCTTATCATACAAATTTCTATAATTTAGTAGGTTCTATGAGTTCGTACGACCTTTTATTGTCTCAAATTGATTCGTTTATTCGAAAATTTTACAAAAACCAAATTGTAAAAGGACTTTTGCTGTTTCTAGGTATTTTTCTTTTTTCCTTTCTTTTGGTGATTTCTTTAGAATTTCTTGGTCGTTTTAATTCGTATGTACGAGCTGTTTTATTCTTCAGTTTCCTACTTGGGAACGGTATCGTTTTTTACAAATACATTCTCATTCCAGTATTACGTTTAAACTCTTTTGGAGAAAGAATCAATCGTTATCAGGCTTCAAATATTATTGGAAAGTATTTTCCAAACATTTCAGATAGACTGTTAAATACACTTCAGTTGAGTGATCAAATGGATGAAAATTCTGCAGATTATGAATTATTGAATGCTAGTGTACAACAAAGAAGTTCTTCGATGGGTAGCATACCTTTTGCTGATTCGATTAATATAAAAGAGAATAATAAGAAATACTTTTCTTGGTTACTGCCTATCTTTTTATTTCTCATTGCACTCGGCATTTTCAAACCCGGCGTTATCACTCAAGGAACAGAACGCGTTGTTAATTTTTCGACTGAATTTAAAATTCCACCACCTTTTACCTTTAATTTAATTTCACTCACACCAGAAATTGAAGAAGGAGATAATTATAATTTTACTTTAGAATTATTAGGAGATGATTTACCTAAGAAAGTTTTTATAGAATCAGAACGTGGTAGATTTATTCTTACTAAAGTTACTAAAAACACTTTTAAAGGTTCAATAGTGCAAGTTAGAAAAGAGTTAATTTTCCATTTTGAAGCCAACAATTTTGAAAGTCAAAATTTTTCTGTTCATGTACTTTCTAAAGCTTCAATTACTCGTATACAAGCCAAACTTAATTATCCAGCTTATCTTGGACTTGAAAGTGAAACGATAGATAATGCAAGTGATTTAACGGTTTATGAAGGAAGTGAAATTACATGGAACATTTCTACAAAAAACACTAAACGTGTTGATTTTCAATTGAATAAAAATGTGAAGTCATTCAATACAACAGGTTTTTCATTTTCAACCGTACTTATAGATAATGCACAAGGGTTAATTTCTTTGCATAATTCAACTACTTCAAAAGTCGATTCTAATTTCTTTAATATTGATGTAATCAAAGATGAGTTCCCGCACATTCAAGTAATTGAAGAAAAAGATACTTTAAAAAATGGTGTACGGTTTTTTACGGGTAAAACAAGTGATGATTATGGGTTGACTTCTTTACTCTTTGTTTATTCCATCACTTCTGAAAAAGGAGATATTCGCACAAAAAAAATAAATGTTGGTTCGCTTTCTGGTACAGAATCTTCTTTTGATTTTGCTGTCGATTTTAGAAAAGAACAACTTCAACTCAAGGATAAAATTTCCTATTATTTCTTGGTTTTTGATAATGATGGAGTCAATGGATCAAAGAAGACGAAGAGCAGAATGTTCTCTTATCATTTACCATCTTTAAATGACCTGAATGAAATACGTGAAGAAAATCGTTCAGAAACGCGTGAAGATATGTTTGCATTAATGAAACAAGCTGAAAAATTTAAAAAAGATTTAGATCGTCTAAGAAAAGAGGCGATGGATTCTAAGGAGTCTTCTTGGCAAAAACAACAACAAGTTAACCAGTTAAAAGAAGAACAAAAGAATCTCATTGAGAACCTCCAAAAGATGCAAGAGAATATGCAACAAAGTATAGAGGAAAAACATCAATTATCGGAATTGGATAAGGAGATTTTAGAACAACAGGAGTTAATAAATAATCTGTTGGAAGAATTAATGGACGATGAGTTAAAAGATCTTCTTGATGAATTAGAAAAATTGATGCAAGAGCAGAATAAGGATAAAATGGATGAGAAATTCGATGAATTGGAAATGTCTTCGGAAGATATGAAAAAACAATTGGATAGAACCATGGAAATGCTTAAGAAACTCCAGGTGAACGAAAAGATTGATGAGATTGAAAATTAATTAAAAGAATTAGCAAAAGAGCAAAAAGAATTGAAAAATAAAACGGAGAATAAGAAAAATATTTCTCCTGAAGATGTAAAAAAACAAGACGAAATTAATAAGAAATTCGAGGACATTAAAAAAGATATGAATGATTTAGATAGTTTAAACAAGGATTTAAATCAACCACTTGATATCGATAAGCAAGAAGAAAAACAAAAAGAAATTGATGAAGAACTTAATGACTCTATAGAAAAATTGGAAAAAAATAAAGGTCAAAAAGCTTCTGAGAATCAAAAAGGAGCTGCTGAAAAGATGGAGGAAATGGCTGCTGAATTAGACCGTCAACAACAACAATCTAATCAGGAGCAACAAGGTGAAGACATTGAACTTCTTCGTAGTATTTTAGAGAATCTTTTGAACCTTAGTTTCTCGCAAGAGAATAACATGAACCAATTGTACCGTCTTCAAGAAACAGATCCAGCATACAGAAGAGAAACAAGAAATCAAAGGAGCATTATTGATGACACTAAAGTTGTTCGTGACAGTTTATATGCTTTAGCTCAAAGGCAACCAATGATTGCTTCTTTCATAGATGAAGAACTGAATAAAATACAAACGAACCAAAAAATTATCATCGAAGACATTGATGAACGAAGACGTAAAGAACTTCAAATACATCAACAATATGTTATGACATCTTTTAACAATCTTGCATTAATGCTAGACGAAAGTCTACAGCAAATGCAAGCACAAATGAAAAACATGAAAGAGGGTTCTGGGAATTGTTCTAAACCTGGTGGTAAAGGAAAACCGAAACCCGGTGCTGGTAAACCATCTACTCAGGACATGAAAAAAATGTTAAAAGAACAATTGGACGCCATGAAAAAAGGTCCAAATAAAGGAGGAAAAAAACCTGGAGATAAAGAAGGCAAAGGACAGGGAGCAAAACCAGGTCAAGGTCAAGGACAATTAGGGATGGGCAATAAACAAATTTCAAAAATGGCTGCTCAGCAATCCATGATACGTAAACGTCTTGAAGAATTGCGGAATGAGTTAAATAAAGACGGTAAAGGTTCAGGCAATCAATTAAACCCATTAATTAAAGAGCTTGAGCAACAAGAAAAAGATTTAATTAACAAACGTACTGGTTCTCAAATGGTTGAGCGTCAACAACGCATCCTTACTCGCCTTTTAGAAAGTGAAAAAGCGATCAATGAACGTGGTTTAGATTAGAAAAGAGAATCTAAATCAGGAAATAATGAAAATAATAGTAACCAAATTCAATTTTTAGAGTACAATAAGAAAAAATTAAAACAAATTGAATTGTTGAAATCGATCGATCCTTCTTATAGAAAGTATTATAAGGATAAAGCGAACCAGTATTTTAACAGGGTATTATAGATTTTATGAAAGAAGGTTTTGTTCAAATTGATAGTTTATCTATCCCATCAGATTTTCAACATGTACACCATGTGGAGTCCTTGATAGATAATATTTGTAATCGCTTAAATGTTAAAGAGGATTATTATGGAAACGTGTTAATTGCCGTTACTGAAGCTGTTAATAATGCAATATTACATGGTAACAACTCTGATCCTAACCTAAATGTTGATCTTTTTGTTGGCGATAAAGAAACTGATTTTTGTTTTTCTGTTAAAGATAATGGACTTGGCTTTGATCATACCGCTATTGCCGACCCTACTGCTCCTGAAAATATAGAAAAAGAAAATGGACGTGGAATTTTTCTTATGCGCTCACTTGCAGAAGAAGTTGAGTTTTTAGACAATGGACGCAACGTAAATATTTATTTTAGTAAATAAAATGGTCGATATTTTTTATGAAGACATGAAACCGATGTCTTTATCAATTGATTTTTATGCCAAATGGTTAACACAGGTTTGTGAATTAGAAAAGGTTAGCTTAGGTGATTTAACCCTTGTTTTTTCTTCTGATAAATACCTTCTGAAAATAAATCAAGACTATTTAAATCACGACTTCTATACGGATATCATTACTTTTGATTATGAGGGAGATGATATAACAGGGGATTTGTTTATATCCTACGATCGTGTTGTAGATAATTCAAAAACACATAAAACAATTGTTACAGAAGAATTAAATCGTGTAGTTGTACATGGACTACTTCACCTTATCGGATATGGTGATAAATCTGAATCCGAGTCTAAATTAATGCGACAATTAGAAGATAAATATTTATCAATTGTTCCACGTGAAACAATCGATTAAAGTTTCTTTCTTCTTACCTTTGTTCCACGTGAAACATTAGAATATGCTAAGAGAATATGATGTTATTGTGGTCGGTGCTGGCCATGCTGGTTGTGAGGCTGCAAATGCTGCTGGAAAACTAGGGAGTTCTGTTTTGTTGATTACAATGAATATGAACACCATTGCTCAAATGAGTTGCAATCCTGCTATGGGGGGGGGTGCAAAAGGGCAAATTGTGCGTGAAATAGATGCGCTTGGTGGTGGTTCTGGAATTATCAGTGACTTAAGCGCTATACAGTTTAGAATGTTAAATCGCTCTAAAGGACCTGCGATGTGGTCTCCAAGAACTCAGAATGATCGAATGATGTTTGCTGCAGAGTGGAGGTTGATGTTGGAGCGGAATCCTAATGTTGATTTTTGGCAAGACATGTGTGATGGCTTATTGGTGGAAGGCGATAAAATTGTTGGTGTCAAAACCGCAATTGGTGTTGAAATAAAATCAAAATCAGTTATCTTAACCAATGGAACATTTCTAAATGGATTGATTCATATTGGTGAAAAACAGTTTGGAGGAGGCCGAGCTGGTGAAAGGTCGGCTACTGGAATTACAGAGAACCTTCGTGAACTAGGTTTTGAAACAGGGAGAATGAAAACCGGAACACCACCTCGTGTTGACGGTCGTTCGTTGGATTATTCTAAAATGGAAAAACAAGAGGGAGATATAAATCCTTCTAAGTTTAGTTATACAGATACCAAACCATTAGCAAAACAACATGCTTGTCATATTACTTATACCAATACTGAGACGCATGAATTATTGAAGGAAGGGTTTGACCGTTCCCCAATGTTTAATGGTGCAATTAAAAGTACAGGACCAAGATATTGTCCAAGTATAGAAGATAAAATAAATCGCTTTGCTGATAGAGACAGACACCAAATATTTGTAGAACCAGAAGGTTGGAATACGGTTGAGATTTATGTGAATGGTTTTAGTACTTCTTTACCAGAAGAAATTCAAATGAAAGCGATGCGCGCGATACCTGGTTTTGAAAAAGCTAAAATGTTTCGACCTGGGTACGCAATTGAATATGACTTCTTCCCTCCTACTCAATTGAAACACACGCTAGAAACTAAAAAAATTGAGAACTTATATTTTGCTGGACAAATTAATGGAACAACAGGGTACGAAGAAGCCGCTTGTCAAGGTTTGATGGCAGGTATTAATGCAAGTAGAAAATGCAAAGAACAAGAACCTTTAATTCTATCTCGTAGCGAGGCATACATTGGTGTTTTAATAGATGACTTGATCACGAAAGGAACAAAAGAACCGTATAGAATGTTTACGAGTCGTGCAGAGTATAGAATTTTATTACGACAAGATAATGCAGATTTACGTTTAACTCCAATTGGTCATGCGATCGGATTAACGGATGATTTAGCGTTGAAGAAAATGGAAATAAAAGCTGAGGGAACGAAACAATTGATTCGTTCTCTACAAAAAGAAGGAGTTACACCTGACGTTGCTAATCCTATTTTAGAGAAAAGAGAAAGTTCAAAAATTAAACAGCAAGTAAAATTAAACTCTTTGATTACTCGACCAAACGTAACGATAGAAGATGTTCTATCAATGAGTGTGAAGTCAAAAGAGCTCTCAAAAGAATTGAATTCAAAACACGAAGGTATTATTGATCAAGTTGAAATTCAATTAAAATATGAAGGGTATATTAATCGTGAAGAAGATGTTGCAAAGAAAATGAACCGATTGGAAGATGTAAAAATTCCAAGTGGAGTTGATTATTCAACTCTGTTAAGCCTGAGTACTGAGGCAAAAGAAAAACTTCATAATTTACAACCAGTAACGATTGGACAAGCTTCTAGAATCAGTGGAATTTCTCCGAGTGATGTTTCTGTTCTTTTGGTTTATTTAGGAAGATAACCAAATTCCGAATTCATTTTCCAAAAACAAATCAATTAGAGCTCAAAAAAGGCCTTTAAATTCATTTTAAAAGCACTTCTCTCTGTAAAAGGTCTAAACCATAACATACAGTAGAGTTGTGTTGTCTGCGTTAAAGAAATTTAAAACTATGTAAGTAATTGATTTTCAACAAACTAATTGTTTTTATTAAATAATATCACCTGATGTTGCTATTTTTTATCTATCCAATCACCATTTTCTTTGATTAACTCAATCAAAGCGTCAACAGCATCTTTTTCTGGAACATTTTTACGAACGACTGTTTTTTCTTTATATAAATGAATTTTGCCTATTCCCGTACCAACATATCCATAATCGGCATCTGCCATTTCTCCAGGACCATTTACAATGCAGCCCATTATTCCAATTTTTAAGCCTTTCAAATGAGCTGTTTTTTCCCTAATTTTGGCAGTTGTTTCTTGTAAGTCAAAAAGAGTTCGACCACAAGATGGACAACTAATGTACTCTGTTTTTGAAATTCTTCGGCGTGTTGCTTGCAGAATTCCAAAGGATGTTGAATTGATGAGTTGACGAGGAAAATCTCCTTTGAACCAAATTCCATCTCCAAATCCATCGATAAATAATGACCCTAAATTGGAAGAGGACCACAATTGGAAAGTTTCTGCATCTTCTGTGATTGGTTGATTGCAAAGAATGATTGGGTTTTTTAATGACCGAATTCCAAGTTCAGCAGAAAAATAACGATATAATTGTGTTGTGTTTGAATAACTGCTATTTAAAATAATTATCGCATTATGGTAATTTTTTAAATAAGCAAGATCAACGTCTTCAGCAGAGTGTTGTATAAAGAAAATATCTTCACTTTTAAAAAGGGTTATTTCATTTTTTGTAATTATAGGGACATATTTATCATCATTTTTATGAAAACGGTTCCATTTTTCATAATTACAAACCAATCGAAGAGTTCCTGGAAGTTCAAAATTAACTTGTTGATCGCCGATGAATAAATAGTCTGCTGCAGAATCTGAAATAGACCATTTATCAAGCTCTTTTGAATAGGTGTACCCAAACCCGAACAAGTGGGAAGGTTTTATAATTTCAATTTGACTGAGGTCTGCAAAAACAACAGGTAAATGATGGTCACCGATATTTAATATTTCTCGAGTATCTCTTCTTTCGTAATGAAAAGGATCGTAGTTAATTGCAATTGTTTTGTCTTTTATCTCGTATTCATTGCAATATTTGTCATCAAATTTCGTCAACAACTTTTGTGCAACTGGAATTTCTGCTTCTGGTTTTTCAGTTAAAGAAATGCGAATAGTGTCACCAATTCCATCTTCCAATAATGCTCCAATTCCAACAGCAGACTTTATTCTACCGTCTTCCCCATCACCAGCTTCTGTCACCCCAAGATGAAGAGGGTAATTCATACCATATTCTTTCATTTTTGCGACCAAAAGGCGATAGGCCTCCACCATAATAAGGGTGTTACTCGCTTTCATCGATAAAACAATTGAATGATAGTCATTTTTAATGCAAATTCTCAAGAATTCCATGGCAGACTCCACCATTCCTTCAGGGGTATCACCATACCGACTTAAAATTCGGTCAGAAAGAGAACCGTGATTTGTGCCAATGCGCATTGCAACATTATTTTGTTTGCAAAGTAAGACCAACGGTGTGAATTTTTCTTCAATACGATTGAGTTCATTTTCGTAACTTTTGTCTGTATAGGTATGTTCTTCAAACTTCTTTTTATCTGCATAATTACCCGGATTAACACGAACTTTTTCTACGATAGTTGCGGCAACTTCAGCAGCGTTAGGAGTAAAATGAATATCTGCAACTAAAGGTGTTGAGTACCCCCTTTTCAATAATTCATTTTTAATGGAAAGAAGATTGTGTGCTTCTTTTTTACTTGGTGCAGTTAAACGGACAATTTCACAACCTGCATCAATCATACGAATACTTTCCTCAACAGAAGCCAATGTGTTCATCGTGTCAGTTGTTGTCATTGATTGAATTCTAATTGGATTTTCTCCACCCAACCCTAATTCAGACAAATAAACAACGTGTGTTTTAAAACGTTTACGTTTAAAATATGATGAACAATAGTTCTCAGTGATTTTATATTCTTCCATATCAAATTGAAAATAATTGATGTAAAATTAACGATAATTCCCCGTTTTTAAACTGTTAAAAAATTATAAGAATTATGGAATATGTTAAAAACGTGATAAATATCATGATGTTATCCTTAGAATAGGTTTATCTTTGCAGGATATTAACAAAACAAACTATGATATTAGATGACGTTAAATTCACTAAAACAGGTGAAGAAGAGTTCTATAAAGTTTTAAGAAAGCGAGTGAATTCTTACTTTAAAGACAATAAGATTTCAAAATTTGGTAATTCTAAAATGTATTTCAAGACAATCATTATGCTTGCAATGTATTTGGTACCTTTTATTTTAATTTTAACATATTTAGAAAACCCTTGGTTAATTGTTTTAATGTGGGCAATTATGGGAGTTGGAATGGCAGGAACAGGAATGTCTGTGATGCATGATGCAAACCACGGATCTTATTCAAAAAGTAAATGGGTAAACAAGTTTGTAGGTAAAGTTATTTTAATTGTAGGTGGTTCTGATGTGAATTGGAGAATACAACATAATGTTTTACATCATACTTACACAAATGTTGTAGGAATGGATGAGGACATTGATATAGGAGATTTAATGCGTTTTTCTCCTGGTCAAGAATTATTGAAAGCTCATAAATACCAACATCTTTATGCTTGGTTTTTATACGGTATGATGACATTAATGTGGGCAACTACAAAAGATTTTACGCAATTTTACCGTTATAAGAAAAAAGGTCTTTTAAGTACGCAAGATGTTTCTGAAAAAGGATTTTTAACAAGTTTAATTATTGGTAAGATTGGTTATTTAGCCGTTACATTAGCTTTACCTTTATGGTTAAGTCCTTTACCTTGGTGGGGAACTGTTCTTTCTTTTGCTTTAATGCATTATATTGCAGGGTTAATTCTTTCAATGGTTTTTCAAGCGGCACACGTTGTTCCAACTGCTCAGTATTCTGAAGTACAAGAAGATGGAAGTATTGATTTGGATTGGGCAGCAAACCAAATGATTAACACGGCTGATTTTGGACAAGATAAGAAATTTCTTTCTTGGTATGTTGGAGGTTTGAATTTTCAAATAGAACATCATTTGTTTCCAAACATCTGTCATATTCATTATTCTAATATTGCTAACATCGTAAGAGATACAGCTTTTGAGTATAATTTACCATATTATACTTATCCAACATTTAGAAACGCGGTTTCTAACCATGCAAAAATGCTGTATGCTTTAGGTCATAATGAAGATGCTCCTGAGATTCATTAAAATGAATATAGAAGAGTTTAGAATTTATTGTTTAAATAAAAAGGGAGTCGAGGAATCGCTCCCTTTTTCACCTACAACACTTGTGTTTAAAGTTGGAAATAAGATGTTTACTTTAACAGATTTAGACTCGTTTAATTTTATTAACCTTAAATGCGACCCTGAACGTTCAGTTCAATTAAGAGAGGAATTTAATGGAATAAAGCCGGGTTATCATATGAGTAAAAAGCATTGGAATTCTGTTTATTTAAATACAGATATTTCTGATGAAAAAATACTAGAATTAATTGATCATTCGTATGAATTAGTGGTAAAATCATTAACAAAAAAAGTACGTGAAACCTTGTAGAATGGATAAATTTGTTTGGAGTGTTCGTTTGGCAAAAACGCGTTCCATAGCGAGTACACTAATCTCAAAAGGAAAAATTCGTTTGAATGGTTCAACAACAAAGCCGTCAAAAGAAGTTAAGTTAGGAGATGAAATTAACATCGTGAAACATACTTCTGTGTTTACTTATCGAGTTATTCAGTTGTTAGACAGAAGAATTGGTGCTAAATTGGTTGCTGATTATCTTATTGATATTACACCTGTTGAAGAACTTGAAAAGTTTAAAGTTTATCAATCCAATCAGCGTGTTTACCGTGATCACGGAACAGGAAAGCCTACCAAAAAAGACCGTAGAGATCTCGATGAATATCTGAATAATTGGGAGTAAATTCTTTTTTTACATTTCTTCTGTAACTATTTTGATTGTTTATAGTCTAACTTAAAAACAATCAATATGAAAAAAATAATTACAATAGGATTGCTAAGCTTATTCTGCTTACCAACTTTCGCTCAAGAGGAAGAAAATTCTGACACAACTCGTATTAATCTTAAAAACAAAGAAATCATTATCATTGAATTGGGTGATGATACATTAAGTTGCAAACCAAAAAAGTATAAAAGTGAAGCACATTGGGCAGGAGTTGATTTCGGTGTTTCTATGTTGATGAATTCTAGTTTTCAAACGGACTTCCCAAATGACCCACATTGGGAAAATGATGCAGCTAAGTCTACTGTTTGGAACTTAAATATTGCTGAATATAAGTTTCAAGTAGCTAAACATTATTTTGGAATAACGACTGGTTTAGGGTTTAACTTTACCTCTGTTGCTTTCAAAAACAACTATGTATTAGTTGATTCACCCGATTCTTTATATGCTTATATGGATACCGTAAACAACTTTACAAAGAACAAGCTAAAAGCTGCGTACCTTACAGTTCCATTGTTATTAGAATTTAATACAAACGCGGATGCAGATAAAAGCTTTTATTTGGCTGCAGGCGTTGTTGGTGGACTTCGTTTAACTTCTAAAACAAAACGTAAGGGTGAAATCAATGGAAATAAATTTACGAATAAAGACAAAGGAACATATTCTTTGAACCCTTTTAAATTAGATGCAGCAGTTCGTCTAGGCTATGGTGATTTTGGGGTTTTTGCTAACTATAGCTTATTACCTTTGTTTGATACCGGAAAAACATCTGAGGTATATCCTTTAACTTTTGGGTTGTCGTTAAACTTTTAACAAAAATTATTTACATAAAAAAAGGGGAGTCGTTAGACTCCCCTTTTTTATTTTCAATATAAATTATCTCTTCACAACATTGAATTGAGAAGAAGTTCCGTTTTCAAAAGAAACGTTGAATACATAAATTCCAGCTTCTAAAGAAGAAATATTAACATCAGAAGTTCCATTTGTTAATGCAACATTTTGAGATAATACCACTTTTCCAGAAATATCAGTTATTGTTAATACTGCAGAACCATTAGCTTCTACATCAATTGTAACAACATCAACTGCAGGGTTAGGATATGCTTTACCATCAATAGAAGCAATTGTTCCAACAGATGCGTCAGGAGATGCTTTTAAACCGATTGAAACAGCAGATGCTCCAGTCCAACCACCAGTATACCATGTGTCATCAATAAATACTGGAGAAATTGGCATTGCAGTAATTCCTTGGTTACCGTCATAAGTTAAATTATCATAACCAAAAGCAATTTCTGGGTTTAATGTTTGAACACAAACTAAATAACGTTGATTATCTACCAAACGAATAGGATTCGTTAATGGAGCGTAAACTGATGTACCATTTTCTGCGTTTGATGCAGGGTAATATTGCATGAATTGCAATAAATTTAAGTTTTGGAACCAATCGTTGTTCGCAGGGAAATTAGGGTCAGTTAAATCTGTCCATGTATCATTCCACTCGTAGAAGTTAATATTGATTTCTTCGCCAGCTAATGGAGTAGCAACAGTATCCTCAGAGTAAGGAGTAAAGTAAACACCTAACACACCAACTTGACTTGCATTAGAATCAACGTAGAACATACAAGTTTGGTATTCAGTTGTTGAGTTTTTAGGATAAGAAGTACTGTTTGGCAAGTTTGTACTTGCATCAAGGTTTGCCAAAGAGATGATATCTGGATTTACAGTAAATTTACTTGTAAATACATTATCAAAATCAGACTCATCAGTAACTCCCATATCTAAAGTGTACGTTAAAGTATATTCCCCTGGAGGATATGAAGCTAACGTAAATCGAGGAAAAGCAACTGGATTACCTGTAACAATGTAAGTAGTATCACCTGTGTTCATAGAAGGAACATTAACAGTTTCATTATAAACTGTAGCAGCTGAACCGTCAGTAATTGTTGCATTAACAGTGATGGCAGCTTGTGTTCCTGAACCCCAGTTATACATTTGCATTGCTAAATCAAAACCGTCAAACATTGTTGAATGTGCTCCAGCATAAGGCGCAATTAATATATCTGAAGCAGAAGAACCAATATCGTTTGTGTAAACACCAACTTTGTTACCAAGTAACATTACAACCGGTCCATTTGCCATTTCAGCAACCAAAGTAGCTCCATCTAAACTAGATATCATAACTACAGGAATAGTAACAGATGTTCCATCAGCACCTCCACCCATTCCAACAGCTTCGTTGTCTCGGTTGACAATAATCACACCTACAGCACCTGCATTTTGTGCGTTCAATGCTTTTGTACCAAATTCACATGTGTTTCTGTAAATAATAGCAATTTTACCTGTTAAATCATTAATTAAAGGGCTACAAGCCTCTGCGGATATAGGATTACCTTGTGGGTTTGTTCCAGCTGTTCCATCATCTGCAATCATTAACTCAGCTTGTACAGATACGCCAGAAGTTAAAAAATCAGGGGTTGCCCAATCTCCACCGGCTGGATCTGCCCATTCAAATACGTAGTTTCCAACAATGTTAGCTGGGGATACACCTGCACAAATAACTTGTGAGTTCGCCCAGAAACCAGTTGCTACTACAACTAAAGAAAGTAATAATTTTTTCATAGATTAAATTTTAAAATGTTTATGTAAAAATACAATTTTTTTTCGAAACTAAAAACTAAAAAAAAAAAGACCTGAATGAACAGGTCTTTTTTAAGTAATAATTTTACAAAAATTTATATAGATGCTTTCAAGTATTCTCTATTCATTCGTGCAATATTTTCCAAAGAAATTCCTTTTGGACATTCAACTTCACAAGCTCCAGTATTTGTACAGTTACCAAAACCTTCTTTGTCCATTTGAGCGACCATGTTTAAAACACGTTCTTTCGCTTCAATTTGTCCTTGAGGCAATAATGCGTATTGAGAAACTTTTGCACCAACAAACAACATAGCCGAAGAGTTTTTACAAGAAGCTACACAAGCACCACAACCGATACAAGCAGCAGCATCCATCGCTTCGTCAGCGGCTATTTTAGAAATAGGCAATGCGTTTGCATCTTGTGTATTTCCTGACGTATTAACAGAAATAAAACCACCCGCGTGCTGAATACGTTCAAATGACTCTCTGTCAACAACCAAATCTTTAATTACCGGGAATGCAGATGCTCTAAACGGTTCTATTGTAATTGTGTCACCGTCTTTAAACATTCTCATGTGCAATTGACAAGTTGTAATTCCTCTATCAGGCCCATGCGCTTCTCCGTTAATATACATAGAGCACATTCCACAGATTCCTTCACGACAATCGTGATCAAATGCAACAGGTTCATCCCCAGAATTCACTAATTGCTCATTCAAAACGTCCATCATTTCTAAGAAAGACATGTGCTCTGAAATTTCAGTCACTTTATAGTCTACCATTTGACCCTTAGAATTCGAGTCTTTTTGTCTCCAAATTTTTAGTGTTAAATCCATTTTTTTCTTATTTGTATGAACGAGTTTTCAATTCAATATCGTTAAATTCTAATTCTTCTTTGTGTAACACTGCTTCACTTGGTTCTCCTTTAAATTCCCAAGCAGCAACATATTTATAATCTGTGTCGTTACGTAAAGCTTCTCCTTTTTGTGGTCCGTCTAATTCAACAGACTCTTCTCTAAAGTGACCACCACAAGATTCATTTCTATTCAATGCGTCTAAAGCAAATAATTCACCTAACTCTAAGAAATCGGCAACTCTTCCAGCTTTTTCAAGTTCAGTATTCATTTCATTAGCATTTCCAGGAACTTTAACATCTTTCCAGAATTCTGCTCTAATTTCTTTAATTTCAGCAATTGCCTCTTTCAAATGTTTTTCATTTCGAGCCATTCCAACTTTGTCCCACATTACTTTTCCAAGTCGTTTATGGAAATGATCGACAGATTTAGTTCCTTTATTATTGATAAAGAAATCAATTCTATCTTGAACTTCTTTTTCTACTGCATCAAATTCTTTGGTATCTGTTGGAATTTCACCTGTACGAATTTCATTGGCTAAATAATCACCAATTGTATAAGGCAGTACGAAGTAACCATCGGCTAAACCTTGCATCAATGCAGAAGCACCCAATCTATTTGCTCCGTGATCAGAGAAGTTTGCTTCACCAATACAATATAAACCATCAACGGTTGTCATTAAGTTGTAATCTACCCAAACTCCACCCATTGTGTAGTGCGTTACAGGGTAAATCATCATCGGTGTTTTGTACGGATTTTCATCAACGATTTTCTCATACATTTGAAAAAGATTACCGTATTTTGCTTCGATAACTTGTTCACCTAATTCAATTATTTTAGCAGCAGATGGATTTGTATCTCCATGTAACAATGCTTGTTCAGTACCGTAACGGTTAATTGCAGCTTTAAAATCTAAATAAACAGCTTCACCAGTTGCGTTAATACCATATCCAGCATCACAACGTTCTTTTGCCGCTCTCGAAGCAACATCACGAGGAACTAAGTTTCCAAATGCAGGATATCTTCTTTCTAAGTAATAATCTCTTTCATCCTCTGTTAATTCTGTTGGTTTTTTACGACCTTCTCGAATAGCCATCACGTCATCCATGTTTTTTGGTACCCAAATACGACCGTCATTACGCAATGATTCTGACATCAATGTTAATTTTGATTGGTAATCACCACTTCTTGGAATACAAGTTGGATGAATTTGAGTAAAACAAGGATTAGCAAAGAAAGCACCCTTTTTATGTATTTTCCATGCTGCAGTAGCATTAGAACCCATCGCGTTTGTTGAAAGGAAATAAACATTTCCATAACCACCTGTTGCAATAACAACAGCGTGAGCAGAATGACGTTCAATTTTACCTGTAATTAAATCACGTGCAATAATTCCTCTTGCTTTTCCATCAACTTTTACAACGTCTAACATTTCGTGGCGATTGTACATGGTAATTTTACCACGAGCAATCTGTCTGTTCATTGCAGAATAAGCACCTAACAATAACTGTTGTCCTGTTTGTCCTTTTGCGTAGAATGTTCTAGAAACCAAAACACCACCAAAAGAGCGGTTGTCTAGTAACCCACCATAATCACGAGCAAAAGGAACGCCTTGAGCAACACATTGGTCGATGATATTTCCTGAAACTTCAGCTAAACGATAAACGTTAGCCTCACGTGAACGGTAATCACCACCTTTAACTGTATCATAGAATAAGCGGTAGTTTGAATCACCGTCTCCTTGATAGTTTTTTGCAGCATTGATACCTCCTTGTGCCGCAATAGAGTGCGCTCTACGTGGAGAATCTTGGTAAGCAAATGCTTTTACGTTGTATCCTTGCTCAGCTAATGTAGCACAAGCAGAACCTCCTGCCAATCCTGTTCCAACAACAATAATGTCGATGTTACGTTTATTCGCAGGGTTAACTAAGTTAATTTTATCTTTATAAGTTGTCCATTTATCTTTAATTGGACCTTTTGGAACTTTAGAATCTAATGTAGCCATGATGTCTTAGTGATTTAAGAAATGAAATAATACGATGATGATAAATAATGCTGGAACAACAATGGCATACCCAGCGAAGAAGTTTTTAAGTCCTTTTGTGTATTTGTTATTTGCTCCCATCGATTGAAATGCTGATTGAAAACCGTGTAATAAATGCAAAGCTAAGAAAATGAAAGCCAACGCGTAAATACCTACTCTTGCTGGGTTTTGAAAATGCTCAACCAATTCGTGGTAATATCTGTTTGGGTCTTCCGGTAAACCTTGAACGTATTTATAGTTCAATTCTGGAAACCAAAAATCAACAAAGTGAACAGCGATTAACAAAAGAATAACAGCACCAGAATAGATCATGTTACGACTCATCCAAGTAGAGTTTGCAGCACCATTGTTCTGTGCATATTTCACTCCTTGTGCCTTTCTGTTCTTTATTTCTAAGATTAAGCCAAGCGCAAAATGAAAAACAACACCAATTATTAAAATGGGTTGCATTACAAATTGAATCAATGGATTTGTTCCCATGAAATGAGAAGCTGTATTGAAAGCGTCTTCACTGAAAAGTGACAGTATGTTAATGCTGACGTGCATTAATAAAAAGAAGACTAAAAAGAGGGCAGAAAGCGCCATGGCAAACTTTCGTGCAATTGAAGAAGATAATAATCCGCTCATCGTTTTAAAAATTAGTTTTGTGTATAGCACAAATGTAATACTTCTAATGAATAATAATCGACCAAAAGATGTATTTTTTCTCTTGTTTTGAATGAGTCTAGATAACGAGTAATTTACTGGATAAATGTTACTTGCTCTTTTGTGATGTTAATTTCTGCTTTTTCACCTAAGATGATACTTCTATTGTCTTCAAAATGACCAGCAGGAAAGTCAAAACAAATGGGAATACTGTTGTAAAGAAAATGAGATTTAATAATTTCTTGATAAGAAGAACCGTATGGTGGTTCAGAGTCTTTTAAGTTTGTCATTCCCCCAACAATAAGTCCTTTAATTTTATCAAATACTCCTGCTTTTTTAAAAGCGAACATCATTCTATCGACACTGTAAAGAGGTTCGGCTAAATCTTCAAAAAAGAGAATTTTATCGGTGTAGTCAATATTATCATCTGTTCCGAGTAAACTATAGAGAATAGATAAATTTCCTCCAACAACTTCTCCATTTACTTTTCCTAATTGGTTATGGGGTGAACTTGGAAAAGAATAAGTGTTTGATTTACCTTCAAGTACATTAAACATAGAATCAATCGCCTCGGGAGTGTTGTCTTCAAAATTTAACGGAACTGTACCGTGGATGCTTTTTTGGTTTAGAACATGGACACGAGAATGCATATATGTGATATCACTGTAACCAATTATCCATTTAGGTTTTCTTAAAAATGAAGCCCATTGAACTAAGTCGAGAATTTGAACACAACCATATCCTCCTCTAGCACAAAGGATTGCATCAACAGAAGGGTCGTCTAAAGCATTTCGAAAATCGATTAATCTTTCTTGAACTGTACCAGAAAAGAAGTTGTATTTTCCCAAACAATGTTCGCTAATTTCCACAACGTATCCCCTTTCTTCTAGTTTCTGTTTAGCAAAAAGCACGGCAGATTCATTAATCGTTTTGGCAGGAGCAACGATACGAACTTTACTACCGTTCTTGAGATTTTTAATTTCATTTTTCACAAAGTAAAGGTAATTATTTTTCGCATTTATAGATGATTCTTTGAGAGAGTAAAAATGAGTATCTTCGCAGAAAACAAGTACATGATTCAGCCGTTTAATGACGAATATTTTATGAAACAAGCCTTGGAAGAAGCCAAGAAAGCATACGAAATGGGCGAAGTACCTGTGGGAGCAGTTGTTGTTTCAAATAATCAGATAATTGCAAAATCTCATAATTTAACAGAGAAACTTAATGACGTAACAGCACATGCAGAAATGCAGGCAATTACTGCTGCTGCGGATTTTTTAGGTGGAAAATATTTAAAAAAATGTACACTTTATGTCACACTAGAACCTTGTACAATGTGTGGTGGAGCTTTGTACTGGTCTCAGATTGATAAAATAGTTTTTGGAGCAACCGACGAAAAGAGAGGAGCGAGTAAACATAATGGGGTTTATCACCCCAAAACAAATATTGTTTCCGGAGTATTAGGTGAAGAATGTGGAAAGTTAATTCAATCATTCTTTGAAAATAAAAGAAAATAGTCGCCTTGTTTTTTGACAATGGAGAATAGAAGGGCTAACTTTAAAATAAAAACATAAAATGAGAGGATTAGTTATATCAGGTGGAGGAAGCAAAGGTGCTTTTGCTGGTGGTATGGCAGAATATTTTATGGAAGATTTAGGTATTGAATACGATGTTTTTACGGGAGCATCAACGGGAAGTTTACTTATTCCGATGTTGGCCTCTGATAATGTTGTTAGGGCGAAAGAGGTTTATACTTCCATTACGGATAAAGATATATTTACAATCAATCCATATAAAATAAAGGTTCAAAAAGGTGTTGTGAAAGTTAAAATGAATCACATTAACATCTTTCGTTCATTTTTAAGGGGAAATAAAACTTTTGGAAGCACATTAGAACTTCGTAAAACGGTACAAAAATTCTTCACAGAAGAAGATTTTAATGCAGTCAAAAAGCAGGGTAAAAATGTTATTGTATCCGTATCAAATATTACTAAAAATATAGGTGAATTTAAATCCATTAATGACTTTTCATACGAAGATTTTTGTGATTGGATTTGGGCATCTGCAAATTTTTTACCTTTTATGAGTCTTGTCGTAAAAGATGATATGGAGTATGGAGACGGTGGGTTTAGTTACAATATTCCTATTCAGGCTGCGATTGATGCTGGTGCAACAGAAATCGATGTAATTGTTCTTAGCCCCGTTGAACCCCGTATAAACCGAAAAAGATCAAGAAACGTGATTGATTTATTGTTTAATGTGTTTGATTTTCTTTTGGACCAATCAATAAATAGTCGGTTTGAGCTGTCTAAATTGAACAGTAAAAAGAACAAAATAAAGATTAACATATTCCACACACCTCGTAAACTCACCGAAAATTCCTTGATCTTCAATCAAGAGAAAATGCAATTATGGTGGAAACAAGGTAGAGAGTATGCTCGAAAACTAAAATCAGATTCTATTATAATTGAACCAGACATTTAATGAATAATTTAACAATAAACGATACAATTTGTGCTCTTGCAACGCCAAATGGAGTGGGTGCGATTGGAATGATACGTCTTTCGGGAAGCAATTCTTTCAATATCACGTCTAAAATTTTTTCAAAGAATCTCTTGTCTGCTAAAACGCATACTGCTCACTTTGGAACGATAAAGAATGAAGGAGAATTAATTGATGAGGTTCTTGTCAATGTTTTTGAACAAGGAAAAAGTTTTACAGGGGAAGAAAGTGTCGAAATTTCTTGCCATGGTTCATCATATATTCTTCAAAAAGTTTTAACACTATTGTTAGAGAATGGTTGTCGTTTAGCAAATCCAGGAGAGTTTACACAACGTGCTTTCTTGAATGGTAAAATGGATCTTTCTCAAGCTGAAGCTGTAGCAGACTTAATTGCCTCTCAATCGAATAGTGCGCATCATATTGCGATGAAACAAATGAGGGGTGGATTTAGTTCTGAACTGAAAGATTTAAGAGAAAAATTGATTCATTTTGCATCATTAGTTGAGTTAGAATTGGATTTTGCAGAGGAAGATGTTGAGTTTGCAGACCGAACTGAATTGAATGATTTGGTGAATAATGTTTTAGAGTACATTCGAAAATTAGCGAAGTCATTTGAGTTGGGTAATGCTATAAAAAACGGTGTTCCAGTGGCGATTGTTGGTCAACCGAATGCAGGAAAATCGACTTTATTGAATGCTTTATTAAATGAAGAAAGAGCCATTGTTTCGGATATTGCAGGAACAACAAGAGATACAATTGAAGAAAGAATCATCATTGAAGGAATTGATTTTCGATTTGTAGATACTGCTGGTTTGAGAGAAACAGAAGATTATATTGAAAAACTTGGTGTTGAAAGAGCGTTGAAGCAAGTGGATGAATCTGCGGTTTACCTTTATTTATTCGATGCATCAAAACTAACTTTGGATGAGATTAAGAAAGATTTAGAACAATTCCCGAGTGATATTTCGCAAATAATTGTAGCAAATAAAACAGATTTATTGGATGAAAAGAGTTTAAAAGTACTCAAAGATAGTGGGTTGGAAATGGTTTATATTTCGGCAAAACACAAGGATAGTTTAGATGATTTAAAGGAAAGACTTCTAAAAACAATTGATGCAGATCAACTGAATTCTGATGATGTAATTGTTTCAAACGCCAGACATTACGATGCACTGATTAAGACAATTTCTGCATTAGAAAAAACAAAACACGGACTTGAAACAGGTATCACCGCAGATTTTATAGCGATGGATATCCGACAAGCAATGTATGAATTAGGAACGATTACAGGTGATATATCAACAGATGATTTACTGGGAAACATTTTTAGTAAATTTTGTATTGGAAAGTAACCTTTTTTAAAAAAGGACGTAACAGTTGTAAAAAAAACAAAAATTATGAAAAGAATTTTTACTTCGTTAGCAATGGTTGCTCTTTTTGCAGGAACAACTACAGCGCAAAATCTTGATATTCGTGCTTATGGTGGTGTGAATATTTTACAATTATCAACAGATAATTCAACATCAATTATTAATGGAATAGTTCATAGAACAACTGTTTCTGGTAGAGCTGGTTACCAAGCAGGTGGTTCAATTACTTTTGGTGGAAGAGCTTACGTTCAACCAGGCTTTCAATACACAAACTTATCTACTAAGGTTGTCAACAAAAGTACGATTGATGCAGCGAATGTGTTTACGGATGAAACAACAGTTCAGGTGATTTCTATACCATTAAAATTTGGTTTTAGATTTATTGACCCTGAAAAGGAAGATTTTTTCAATGTTCGTATTTTTGGTGGTTTAGATGGACATCATGTAATTGGTGTGAAACACGGAACAAACTCTGGAGCTATTGGAGAGATTACAAAAGATGATTATACAAATATCATTTTAAATACAGATATTGGTATGGGGATTGATTTATGGTTCATGTTTGTTGATGTAGGTTACCAAATTGGTTTAACTCCTGTTCATGCGACTGGTGATGGAGCAAAAGCAAGTGCATTTTACACCAACTTAGGAATTAGAATTAAGTTATAATTTACAATAAAGAATTACGAAAGGGAAAGCAGAAATGTTTTCCCTTTTTTATTTCGTATAAAATGGCATTCGTTTTACCAAATACATAATCGTGTATGGATAAGCATCCTCGGAAGCAAAGAAAGAAGTTTTGCTTTTTGTGAAAATATTTTCCCCGTGGTCGTTGTAAATATTTACATCTACAGTTGTTTGATAGTCTGTCTGAGTACTTGTTGAAGAGGTGTGGTAACCATACGCGTTTCTATTGCCATAATGTGTAGAACCATACCCTGTACTATAAGAAGTTGTTCCTTTTCGGTTTACTGTCAAAACGCTAAAAATAAGATACTCTACCCCAAGAATGTTCGCCAGCTCAGGAATAGAAAAAGTATTAATATTTGCATCAGTGATATTTGCCTTACGAAGTAAAGAAACGGTATTCATAGGGTCTTGAATAACCATTGGTCCAGCGTGATCAACCAAAACGCGGTACATTTCTTTCTGGGCATTTTGCTCCATGATGTCGTTTTTTCTTTGCGTACCGTCCTTTACATAAATAAAAGGAAGAATAGCTACTTTATTCGCATGATTAACCATAGAGTTATCCGACTTTTTACCTGCTTTTATGGTGTTAAACTGCTGAATACGACCGCTTGAAAATTCAATTTTACCAATATTTTTTGTGGGAATGTGATACACTAGTGATTCTCCAATAAAAGTAAAATCAATATTTGATTCACTTATTGCGGTTATTTTTCCTTCTCTAATTTCACCGTTGGTCATAATTATTCGATCAACTTTTGGGAGAGGTCTAGTTGAAGAAGATTCTGTTTGAGAAAAAGAATTTCCTATAAATAAAATAAATAATAAGCTGAATAATTTTTTCATAATCTAGTTTTCTTTTTTCTTATTGTGGTGAAATAACTTCTTCTTTTCTTTAGGAGGATTGTCTTCGCCGTTATCTTCTTTGTTTTTTTTATGAAAAAGATGTAATCCATCGTGGTTTTTCTTTTCCCGATCTTTTAGGTGAAAAAGAGGATGTTTTTTTCGTTTTTTCTTATCTTTATTTTTGTCCGGATCTTTGTTGTGATTAAAAATGTGAATTTTTTTGGTTTTTTTAAATTCTTGCCCATCCTCTATAATTTCTTTTGGAATTTCCTTAACAGCAACATTAAACATTCCATTGATAACCCCACCTAACCATAACCCAACTGAACCTTGCCATGGTTTTCGTTGATAATGGAATTTTGCACCAACCAATTTACCGTGTTTGTCTGGGTTGTTTTTATGTGTGGATAAATTAGCTACACTTGATAAAACCCCAAAACGTTTGTGGTCTCCTTTTTTCTTGTAAAGGGCCATTTTTAAATCGTGGTATTTAAAAACAACCGATCCATAAGTGGAGTTTGTGTTAGCAATACCGTGAAAAGACACTTCGTTGATATAACCGGATGCTATTTTTGCATTAAAGAATTGTTTAATCAAAGGATTTAAAACATTGAATGGCATGTTTTTAATTGCTCCAGCAAATTGTTGATAATTATTAACAGAGTCTGAAGGAACTAAATTAACAGTTAGCCACATATCACCACTATTCATGAATTTTCCCTCGATGAATATCTGTGTGGTATCTTGACCGTTCAAATCATTGGTGAAATTAGCAATATATCCATCATGAACTTTAATGTTCATCGTTGAAGGTTGACTATGCGCTGGGTTTAGGAGTTCAAAATCATAATCCAAATTAAAAATCTGGATGGTATCAATTTTGATTGGAATGTTGATGGAACGAATCATCTCATTCAACACTTTTTTATGAAACCCTGCTTCCAAACGTTTAGTGTTGTTCTTAAAAATGTGGAGATAAGAATCCTCAATGTCTATTTTTCCGATCTCTATTTTGTTTTCAAAAATTATTTTCTTCAAATCAACATCTGTGATGTCAAGTGTTGCAATGGTTGTATTTAGAACTTCTTTGTGGTTAACAACAGATTCACTCGCTTCTTTTAGTGATTTTTTTGTGTCAATTTTAATGTCTTTGAATGAAAGTAGATTTTCTTTACTATTGATATTCATACGACCCATTTCATAGTTGTAAATTCCTTCTAGAGGTTGAAATTTTGGTGAGTCTGATTGAACGGAGAAAGACTCAAAGGACAAAAACTTTCGGTAATTATCTAAGTTCGTTAAATCTAATTTAATATCATTTACGTCAACGAGAATAGATGAGCTTTCAAAAGTTTTCTCTTTTGTGGCAAAGTCAATAAATTCAATCTCTCCATTTTCTAATAAAAATCGATCGATAGAAGCAGATGATAAAATTGATTTTCCTCGTTTGTTTTTAACGTCAGTACTTTTTGTTTTCTGATGTGTGTAAAGTGTAAGTTTGGGTTTTTCTAATAAAACATTTCCCAAATCTAAAGAAGACCCTATTAAAACATTCCAGGTACTTATTTTTTCAACCTTCAACTGTTCGGTTTCGAAGAAAAATGATGGAAATTTCTCCATTCCCTCAGTATCTAGTGTGTCAGAGCTAAATTTTGCTTTATTTACAATAAAAGTAATTGATGAAAAACTGATGTCTTTTTCTAATGAGTCGTATGATAAGGTATAAAATGTACCGAATTTTTTCGAGATTAATCTTTTCAATCGAGAATCAACAATGTCATCTAGGAAGAAATATCCTAAAGTAAATGTGATTACAATCAAAAGAAAAAGAGTGGAGAAAGTGTAAAGAATTAGTTTTTTAATTTTCATCACATTTTTGAATTGAATTAAGTAGTAAAAGTAATTTTTTTGAAGTTCTTATGCAAATGTCCTGATTCTTTCGTGTATATTAGTGTTATGAAAAATTATTTACACCTTATTTTCATCTTTTTTATGGCCACTTCAATACATGCTCAATCTGATAATATTTACGATTATTCTTTCATTGATATTAATGGCGACTCGGTATCATTAAGTCAATTTAAGGGAAAGAAAATTCTTTTTGTAAATGTTGCTTCACAATGCGTTTACACGAAACAATATGAGCAATTGCAAGAATTACATGAGAAATATAAAGAGAATTTAGTCATTATCGGTTTTCCTTGCAACCAATTCTTAATGCAAGAAAAAGGTTCGGAGGGAGAAATAAAATCGTTTTGTAAGAAAAATTACGGTGTGACTTTTTTAATGGCATCCAAAATAAACGTCAAAGGGAAAAACATTTCTCCAATTTATTTGTGGCTGCGTAAAAAGAAGTACAATGGGGTTAAAAATAGCCGAGTTGGTTGGAATTTTAATAAATTTCTAGTCGATGAAAATGGAAAATGGTTGGCACATTTTAAATCAAAAGTGTTACCAACTGATTCAAAATTAATTTCTTTGATTGAAAAATAAACATACATTCTATCGTTAGCTATCCATGAACTACCTATATATTACTTTATTTACTCTATTTTCTTTTTCTTTTTCATTCGCACAAGGTCCTGTTGATGGTTTTTTTAAGCCGAAGAAAGAACTAGACGTTGCTGTAACAGGAAGTTATAGTTACGCACCAAAATATTTTGCCGGTACTAACTTAATCGATTACGCAAGGAATCAGTCGATTGTTTCTATGTATGGGAATTATGGTTTAAGTAAACGTTGGAATCTTATTCTTTCTTTGCCTTTAATCAATTTCAAACCACAGGATGTGGCTGTTTATGGAAAATTTAAACTAATTGATAAATGGTTCAAGAAAAGTCAATGGTCTGTTTTTCCTGCTGTGGGAGTTTCTGTTCCTACTTGGAAGTATGAAACTCAATCCGGTCAAGCAATTGGACAAAGGGCTGTACAGTTTCAACCGATTTTAGTGACTCAATTCAAATGGGGTAAAGGTTTATTCATTCAAGGACAAACACATTACAATTATGTATTGCAACCTGCTCCTTCTTCGTTTAACGCATCATTTAAGGTTGGTTTCGCTGGGAGTAAATTTTATTATGACATCTGGTACGATTTTCAAAATGGTTTTGGTGACAAAGATTATCAAGGAACTGTTTCATTTGATTCTTTTAGAGAACTCGTCACTTCATATCAGCGAGTTGGTGGAGTAGTTTATTACTCAATCAATGAAAAATTGGGTGTTTTTATAAATGGTAGTTATACGCTCTCAGGAAGAAATATGAGTCAATCTTTAAATGTTGGTGCAGGAATTGTTTTTAAACTAAAAACAGATAAAAAGACTAAATCTTAGGACATTTCTTACAAAAACGACCTTTTTTCTTGTATTTCTTACAGCATTTCTCCTTTTTACAACAAATGGTAGCTGTATTTTTTTCAAAGAAAAATGATTTATTTTTAACTTCTTCCAACACCTTTATTTAGAATAGTTCTAAACAAAAGTAAGGAAATTATTTTTTAACAAAAAATATGCCTTGATAAAACCGTAAACTACGTTTAAAGTAACCCTCTTCTTCTACGATAAACCCTGCTTCTTTTATTAATAAGTCCGTATCCCTATTAAGATGACAACCGTCCCCGATGACTTTCCACACAGGGTTAATGATGTTTTGTAAAATTCTTCTTGGTTTTTCTCCTGCATGGATATGTTCAATGATAATTAATTTACCTGTCGGTTTCAACCATTGAAAGAATTTTTTTAACGCCAATTCGTTGTCTGGAATGGTACATAAAACTAAAGTTGAAACGATGTAATCCAGTGAGTTTTCTTTAATAACATCATCTAGTTTAGGGTCAGTTACACTTAAATTATAGGTAGTAATGTTCGCTTTTTTCGGAAGTTTTTTCAACGCTTTTTCTAACATATATGGCGAAGGTTCCACGGCAATAACCTCAGAATTTTCATTGAAATGCTCAAAATTCACACCTGTTCCAGAGCCAACGTCAAGGATTTTCCCTTCTAAGTGGCTAATTAACTCTTGCCGAAGAGGATGAAATTCTTTTTCTAAATCCGTCATAAACGAATCGTACTTTGAAGCAAATAATTTTTGGTAAAAAGACATATTATTGTTTTTGCTCAATGTACGGAAAATCATTCTTCCGCCAATTCATCATTCCTTTGTCTAAATCAACAATTTTATGAAAACCAAGGTGATAAATCTTTTTTGCAACAAATAAACTTCTGTGTTGAGTTTCACAATAAATTAAAACGGTTTTAGAAGTGTCTAAATGCATGACAGCTAATTTCTCTTCAAAATGACCACCGAAATAACTAATGTTTATAGCTCCTTTGATGTGTGATTCTTGATATTCTGAAATCGTTCGAACATCAATGAGAATATTATTCGTGTCTTGTGCCAAGGTTTGAAAATCTTCTGGAGCAACTTCTGTGTACACGTTTTCTTTACTTAATTTATGAATACCACAAGAGGATAAAAAGAAGAAGGATAGGAAAATAAGCTTATACATAAGAATTGGATAAAAAAAATCCTGATTTTTTCAAACCAGGATTAAAATGAGTTTAGAAGTATTGATTGTAAGCTTCTGCTAAATTTTCAGCAATCATTTCTGCTGTCGCACCTTCAATGTGGTGTCTTTCTAAGAAATGAACCAATTTACCATCTTTAAATAATCCAATTGATGGTGATGATGGAGGATAAGGTAAGAAATAGTTACGTGCTTGTGCAGTTGCATCAGCATCTACTCCAGCGAAAACAGTCCCTAAAGTTTCAGGAACTTTGTCGTTAGTTAAAGAAATTTTTACTCCTGGACGCATATTTCCTGCAGCACAACCGCAAACAGAATTTACAACCAACAATAAACTTTCTCCGCTGTTTTCAATGATTTCATCAACTTCATCTGCTGTTGTCAATTGGTTAAAACCAACTTCTAACAAATCTTCTTTCATTGGTTGAACGAGTTCTGGTGGATACATATTTTTATTTTTTTTAATTAAAATTAATTTTTGAACAAAGTTAGTGTTTATTCTGAGTAGAACAATTTATTTTTTTATTCACTTTTATTAAACCTTCGAATATCAATTTCTTTATCTAATTCTTTACCAAATATCAAATAGTCAACAAATTCTTTCGATAATAAAGGGGCAAGCATGTATCCTTTCGCTCCTAAACCATTAAAAATGTGGTAATTTTTATACTCTGGATGTGTACCGATTACAGGACGTCTATCTTTTACCGTCGGTCGAACCCCTGCAATTTGCTCAATGACTTCTACCTTCTCATCAATGATGTAAGATAAGTTTTCAAGAATGTGCAATTTTGATTCTTCTGTAATATGTGTTGTTGTATTATGCCATTCGTAAGTTGAACCTACTTTAAATTTTTGCTCGCCTTTTGGTAGAATGAAACATTTTCGGTTAAGAGATACATCTTCTGGCAAAGATTTAGATTTTATGGTAATAACCTGTCCTTTGGTGGGGTCAATCGGTAAGTAATTGAAGTAAGAATTATCCTTATTTAAATAACCTTGGCAAAAAATGATTTCATCGTATTTAACCCCGTTATAATTATTATCTTTTAGTGAGTTGAAATCAAATTCCTCTCGGAGAATAATCCCTTTGTGTTCAATATATGTAATTGTTTTTTTGTAAAACAATTCGGTGTCAAGGAAGAATGTTTCATTAACCCGCCCAGAACCAAAAGGGTTTTTTCCTTGGTCGTAAGCGTAATCTTCTGAAGAAACTTTATTCATATAGGGTTGAAAATCTTCTCGTTTCTCTTTCTTTAACCAAAAGTCACGTTCTTGTTCACTGGAAAATAACCGCCGAATGGGTACAGGAAAGAAAAAGTGACTGTCCGTTTGTTTTTCTATTGTACTGTAGAAGGTTTTTAAATATGGGAGAAAATCATCTACTCGCCAACTTTTTGTCATTCTACGAAAAACCAAAGGATTAATCATTCCTACAGCAACTCGCGAGCTAAAATTCACACCATTGTCAACCAAAGTAACAGAACAATTGTTTTCTTGTAATTGCAAACTGATGCAAATTCCTGACAATCCCGCGCCAACAACTAATACTGATTTTTTTTTACTCATTTTCTTTATTTTGCAATCGCTAAAGTTACGACACTTATTAATAAATTGGGGTTTACTTCGTGTAAAGCATTCATCATTGCCTCCACAGTTGAACCCGTAGTAATCACATCGTCAATAATCAAAACATGTTTATATTTTTCAATGGATTTATTGACTTTAAAAATTGTTCCAACATTATCCCAGCGCTGAAAACGTGTTTTCTTGGTTTGAGATTCAGAATGCACCGAACGAATTATTGCTTTTTCATTCACTGGAGCGGAAAAAGATTGGTGTAAACCTTCAGCTAATGCTAAACTTTGATTGTAACCTCGAATAAATAGTTGTTTAGGGTGTAGGGGCACAGGAAGTATAGCATCGACCTGTTTAAATTTGGGAATAGATTGAAGCACATGTCCTATTTTTTCACCAAAATAAACCGCTAAATCTGGACTACTTTTGTATTTAATGGAAAACAAAATACTTTGAGATGCTTTTTCTTTTTCGAAAAATAAATGAGCATAGGTTTGGTGAACCTCCTTTCTGCCCCAAAACAACTTATCCATTTCTGTGGGTTCGGTGTATAAATGAAAATTTGTTGGGGAAATTTCTAAAGAACAAATCGAACAGAGGTAATCTTCTGACTTTGCTAATTCCCTTTCACAACCAATGCAACAATTTGGGTAGATTAAATGAAGAATATCATCAAGAATTCGCATGTGTTTATTTATAGTCGACTAAGATACATAAAAAAGAAGTAAGGAATTCTTCTAAAAAGAAATTATCTCCTGCTAAAAATCATGCCAATTTCTATGCACAATTCACTGTTAAAAACAATAAAATTTTCTTCTTGACTTCCCCCTTAAACTACGTTAATTTTATAGAACCAAATTTAAATCATTGAACAGTAGTGTTTAAGATAAATAAGGTGATTTTATCGATAAACACACATGAAACAACTGTGAATATCTTTATTCTCATTGTTAATAAACTCTTAACTACCGAGTCTTAAAGGGTTTGAATTCAGGAATGTTAACAACCTGTACAAATTGTGGATTTCTTCATTTGTAAATTGATAGATTTTTGACAATTTTTGTATGCCTCTAAAGGGTGAATCAAACGCATTAAACTGCACCCGATTTTCAATACTGAGGAAACAAAACCTTTACAGAAAGATTAAAAAAGCAACAACGAGTTGTAAATAATATATTTTAGGCTAAAAACAATTAGATATGGAAGAACCAATATTAAAACCAAATAAAAACAGATTTGTACTGTTCCCAATTCAACACGATGACATTTGGAAAGCATACAAAACGCAAGAAGCTTCTATTTGGACAGCCGAAGAATTAGACCTTTCTCAAGATGTTTATGATTGGACAGAAAAATTAAACGATAATGAGCGATTTTTTATTGAGCATATCCTTGCATTTTTCGCAGCGTCTGACGGAATTGTAAATGAGAATTTAGCAGAAAACTTTATAAAAGAAGTACAATATACCGAAGCTAAGTTTTTCTATGGATTCCAAATTATGATGGAAAACATTCATTCTGAAACGTATTCTTTATTGATTGACACTTACATCAAAGACGATAAAAGGAAAGACTATTTATTTAATGCGTTAGAAACATTCCCACCCGTAAAGAAAAAAGCAGACTGGGCTTTAAACTGGATTGACAATGGAAATTTTGCAGAACGTTTGGTTGCCTTTGCAGCGGTTGAAGGAATTTTCTTTTCTGGTTCTTTTTGTTCAATATTCTGGTTGAAAAAAAGAGGATTAATGCCTGGTTTAACATTCTCAAATGAATTAATTTCTCGTGATGAAGGAATGCATATGGAATTTGCAGTTCTTCTTTACAATAATCACTTGGTGAATAAACTGTCGAAAGAAAAAGTGCAAGAAATAATTACTGTTGCAGTTGATATTGAAAAAGAATTTATTTTAGAATCATTACCGGTTCGTTTGATCGGAATGAATGCAGATTTAATGTCACAATACATCGAATTTGTTGCCGATCGATTGTTAACAGAATTAGGTAATCCGAAAGTATATAACGCAACAAATCCATTTGATTTTATGGATATGATCAACCTGCAAGGAAAAACAAACTTCTTTGAAAAAAGAGTAGGTGAATACCAAAAAGCAGGTGTTCTAAACAACGATGGTAACACCACGTTTACAATGGACGAAGATTTTTAAAGAAACTAAACCACAATAAAAGAAACCAAAAAACATGTACGTAGAGAAAAGAGACGGAAGAAAAGAAGCAGTAAAATTTGATAAAATTACAGCACGCATCGTGAAGATGTGTTACGGATTAGACCCATTAGTCTCACCAGAATCTGTTGCAATGAAAGTAATAGAAGGGTTATTTGACGGTGTAACAACTACTCAGTTAGATAATCTAGCAGCAGAAGTTGCAGCTGCAAAAACAATTGACCACCCAGATTATGCTTTACTTGCTTCAAGAATTGCTGTATCTAACTTACATAAAGAAACGAAAAAAACGTTTTCTGATGTAATGTCAGATTTATACAACTACATTGACCCTAAAACAGGGGAAAATGCCGCTCTTTTATCAGAAGAAGTGTATCAAATTATTCAAGACAACAAAGAAAAAATTGATTCAAGCATCATATACGATAGAGATTTTAGATACGATTACTTTGGTTTCAAAACATTAACTCGTTCTTACTTATTAAAATTAAATAACATTATTGCTGAACGTCCACAGCAAATGTTAATGCGTGTTTCTTTAGGAATTCACAAGAATGATGTTGATTCTGCGATAAAAACATATAATTTAATGTCTGAAGGGTGGTTTACACACGCTACACCAACTTTATTTAATTCTGGAACACCTAAACCACAAATGTCTTCGTGTTTTCTTTTAACAATGAAAGAAGATAGCATTGAAGGAATTTATGACACGTTGAAATCATGTGCCCGAATCTCTCAATCTGCAGGTGGTATTGGACTTGCCCTTCATGATATTCGTGCAAAAGGTTCTTACATTAAAGGAACAAATGGTCAATCAAACGGTATTGTACCAATGTTACGTGTTTTTAATGACACTGCTCGTTACGTAGATCAAGGTGGAGGAAAACGTAAAGGTTCTTTCGCAATGTATATAGAACCTTGGCATGCGGATGTTTTTGATTTCTTAGAATTAAAGAAAAATCACGGGAAAGAAGAAAATAGAGCAAGAGATTTATTCTACGCACTTTGGATACCAGATTTATTTATGAAACGTGTGAAAGAAAATGGAAGTTGGACATTAATGTGCCCACATGAATGTCCAGGGCTTTCTGACACGCATAGTGCAGAGTTTGAAGCTTTGTATACAAAGTATGAGAATGAAGGAAAAGGCCGTAAAACAATTAAAGCACAAGATTTATGGTTTAAAATTCTTGAATCTCAAATTGAAACAGGAACTCCATATATGATGTATAAAGATGCGGCAAATGCTAAATCTAACCAACAAAATTTAGGTGTAATCAAATCATCTAACTTGTGTACAGAAATTATTGAATATACTGCTCCAGATGAGATTGCCGTGTGTAACCTAGCTTCTTTAGCTTTGCCAAAATACATTACAGCAGAAAAAACATTTGACCACGATAAATTGTTCGAAGTAACGTATCAAGCAACATTGAATTTGAATAGAATCATCGACGGAAACTATTACCCTGTAGAAGAAGCTCGAAACTCAAATATGCGTCATCGTCCAATTGGATTAGGTGTTCAAGGTTTAGCAGATACATTCATCCTTTTAGGAATGCCTTTTGAATCGGAAGAAGCAAAAGCATTGAATAGAGAGATTTTCGAAACGATGTACTACGCTTCAATGACTGCGTCTAAAGACTTAGCGAAAGTGGAAGGACCTTACGAATCGATTGAAGGATCCCCAGTTTCTAAAGGTGTTTTTCAGTTTGATATGTGGGGTGTTACACCAACCAGTCGTTGGGAATGGGATGTGTTGAAAGAAGAAGTGAAAGAACATGGTGTTCGTAACTCTTTATTGTTAGCGCCTATGCCAACAGCTTCTACTGCTCAAATTTTAGGTAATAATGAGTGTTTTGAACCGTATACATGAAATGTTTATACAAGAAGAGTTCTTTCGGGAGAATTCATCATTGTGAACAAACATTTATTGAAAGATTTGGTGAAAGAAAATTTATGGAACCATGAGGTTCGCCAACAAATTATGGCAGACAATGGGTCTATTCAAGACATCAATGTAATTCCACAAAGAATTAAAGACTTATACAAAACAGCTTGGGAAATTTCTCAAAAAGCAATCATTGAACAAGCTGCTGACCGTGGAGCATACATTTGCCAATCACAATCATTGAATATCTTTATGCAAAATGCAAACTTTGCTAAATTAACTTCAATGCATTTTTATGGTTGGGAAAAAGGATTAAAAACAGGAATGTATTACTTGAGAACAAAAGCTGCAACCGATGCAATTAAGTTTACAATTGATAAATCTGCGATACAAGAACCAACAGCAAAATCATTGGTTGAAGCCGAAGAAGCAGCACAATGCTCTATCGACAATGGGGATGACTGTGAAATGTGTTCAGGATAAAATTTTACTATCTTAAAAGAAACCCCTGGTTATCGAGCTTGTCGAGATACAGGGGTTTCTTTTTTTGTACCTTTGTCATAAAACTCGAAAACAATGCTTGGATTAAAACTTCCTACCGACCCTAGATGGGTGAAATTAGTAGAATCAAACATCTCAGAAATTCTAACCGACCATGCTTGGTGCGAACAAAAGGCAGCAACAAATGCCATTTCTATTGTTGTACACAATTCTGAGAATGAAGAATTGGTGACAGATATGCTAGCGCTTGCAAAAGAAGAATTGGAACACTTTGAAATGGTGCATAACATTATCAAAGAGCGCGGTTTTATTTTAGGACGTGAAAGAAAAGACAGTTACGTGAATGAATTGGCAAAATTCATGGTCAAGGGGCGAGGTCGTAAATTTTCTTTGGTGGATAGACTTCTTTTTTCTGCAATGATTGAAGCGAGAAGTTGTGAGCGATTTAAAGTCCTCGCAGACAATGTTGATGACGAAGAACTGGCTAAATTTTATCATGAATTAATGATTTCTGAAGCAGGACATTACACGATGTTTTTAAAACACGCTAAAAACGTTGCTCCTGAAATAGATGTAGATAAACGTTGGGCAGAATGGTTAGATTTTGAAGCAAAAGTGATTCTTAATTACGGGAAAGAAGAAACCGTTCATGGGTAGCTAGATTTTGTTTTTTAACACTTCCTCAGAAACCAATTCTAATTCTTTAAAAAAGGGTGCTCCAAAAGCACGGATAATAGGTTCTTTTAGAAATTGATAAACAGGAACGGCTAATTGCTCCCCCAAGGTACATGCATCTGAACAAATATTCCAAACATCATAATTCAAAGCAGTGAAATCATTGAATTTTTTTACACGAATAGGGTAAAGGTGGCAAGAGATTGGTTTTTTAAAATTTGTCTTACCATCAATATAAGCTTGTTCAACCGCACACTTTGTAATTCCTTTATCATCAAAATAAACAAAAGCACATTCAGCATTATTTACTAACGAAGTTACCGGCTCGTTGTCTTGGTCCATGTAAAAAACACCTTGCTCTTCAATAATTTCAACTCCCTCTTTTCTCATGTAAGGTTTGATTTGATCAAAAGTCTCTTCCAGAATATCCACTTCATCAAGTGTGAGGGGGGCACCAGCGTCACCTTCAATACAACATGCCCCTTTACACGCATTTAAATCACAGACAAATTTACGTTCAAAAATCTGCGTAGAAATTATTTTATCGTCGACTTCTATTAACATCTTTTTCTTTTTACAAATGTCTGCATTTCAATTGAAAAAATGAATGAAATTTCAAAGAACATTGCTTTTTTGAAAAATAGACGTATATTTGCACCGTGTTTAATGGTTAAACGCGTGAATGAGGGGACAGTTAGTCCCCTCTTTTTATAGCTTATGATTAGTAAAAAAGTAGTAGCAGCATTGATTTATGAACGTATCGAAGAACTCGATAACGGTCTTTTTGTTGTGAGTTTAGACATCTCATCAACCAATAGAATATCTGTAGAATTAGACAAACATGTTGGCGGAGTATCTGTTAAAGACTGTATGTCTGTTTCCAGAAATGTTGAACATAACTTAGATAGAGAAGAACAAGATTTTGAATTACATGTTTCTTCTGCTGGATTAGATCAAGGCTTACGTGTTTATGCTCAGTATAAAAAAAATGTTGGTAGAGACGTGAAAGTGAAATTACACGAAGGTGGAAAAGTGGAAGGAAAAATGATTGAGGCAACACCTGAGAAAATCACCATTCAAACGACACGTAAAGAAAGAATTGAAGGAAGAAAGAAAAAAGAAACAATAGTGGAAGATCTAGTGTTTGAGATGGATAAAGTAAAAGAAACAAAAATTGTTATTTCATTTAAATAAGTAGTCGAAATATGGATAGTTTAGATTTGATAGAATCGTTTTCGGAGTTTAAAGAACTGAAAAGCATTGATAAAACAACAATGCAATCAGTATTGGAAGATGTATTCCGTGCGATGTTAAAGAAAAAATTCAATACAGATGAGCACATTGATGTCGTTGTAAATATTGATAAAGGTGATGTTCAGATTTTCTTGAATAAAGAAATTGTAGATGATGGAGAAGTTGAGGACGAGAACATGGAAATTGCTTATTCTGACGCAATTAAAGTCGAACCAGATTTTGAGATTGGAGAAGAAGTAACGGAAGAATTTAAGTTTTCAGATTTTGGACGTAGGAATGTACTTTCTCTTCGTCAAAATCTTGTTGCACGAATTATGGAACTTGAAAAAGATCATTTATACAAAGTTTACAAAGAAAAAATTGGAGACATTGTTACGGGTGAAGTTTATCAAGTTTGGAAAAAAGAAATTCTCATTGTTGATGATGAAGGAAATGAATTGTTACTTCCGAAATCTGAACAAATTCCATCAGATTACTTTAAGAAAGGAGAATCAATTCGAGCAGTTGTTGCAAAAGTTGATATGAGAAACAGTAATCCTGTGATTATTCTTTCGAGAACAGCACCAGAATTTTTAGAACGTTTATTTGAACTGGAAGTACCGGAGGTATTTGACGGGCTAATTACCATAAAAAACATTGTTCGTGAACCAGGAGAAAGAGCGAAAGTAGCGGTTGAATCTTACGATGATAGAGTTGATCCAGTTGGAGCGTGTGTAGGAATGAAAGGTTCTCGAATTCATGGAATTGTTCGTGAATTAAGAAACGAAAACATTGATGTAATTAATTACACAACAAATCCACAATTGTACATTCAACGTTCTTTGTCTCCTGCTAAAATTGTTAGCATCGACATTGACGAAGAAGAAAAAAGAGCAAAGGTTTATTTAAAACCAGATCAAGTATCATTGGCAATTGGTAGAGGTGGACATAACATTAAGTTGGGTGGTAAACTAACTGGATACGAATTGGATGTGTATAGAGATGGGGAAGTTGACATCGAAGATGTTGATTTAGAAGAATTTGCAGATGAAATTGACGGATGGATTCTAGACGAATTAAAAGCTGTTGGTTGTGATACAGCGAAGTCTGTTTTAGATATAGGCGTTAAAGATTTAGTAAAAAGAACTGACTTAGAAGAAGAAACAATTGAAGAAGTGTTTAAAATTCTACAGGCAGAATTTGAGTAAAATTGCAACAAAAATAGTATATTAGGCACCAAGAATTGAATTAGTTCATTCTTAAGTTAAATTTAAAGGACGTATAATTTTATGGCCAAACCAAGAAGATTAGGCAAAACCGCATCCGAATTCAATGTAAGTAGTTCTACTATTGTAGAATTTCTTAAAGAAAAAGGGATGGAGGTTGTTGAAACACCGAATACAAAATTGACACCAGAGCAATATGGTTTGCTGTGTGTACAATTTGCTGATGACCAAAGTCAAAAAGAGTTGTCTAAGAAATCGGTTGCTCCGAAAGAGAAAAAAGAAACAATTTCTTTACGTGATAAAGATAAACCTGAAGAGGTCGTAGAAGAGGTAAAAGAGGAAATTACAGTTCCCGAAACACCAACGCCAGTTGTTGAAGAGGTAAAAGAAGAAGTTTCTGAGCCCGTAAAAGAAGAAAAACCAGCAATTATTGAGGCAAAAGCACCCGTAATTGAAAAAGTTGAAAAATCAGCAGGTGACACTTCTAAAGGCCCACATGTTTTAGGTAAGATTGATTTGGATAAAATCAACACCAAGACTCGCCCTGATAAGAAAAAATCCCCGAAGGGAAAGAAAGGGTTTAAACCAGAAGTGAAAGCTCCTGCTAAACCTGAAAAAACTGTTAAACTAGCGCCGAAAGTTGAAAAACAAAAACCGGTGGTTGAGCCTAAGAAAGTTGAAACACCGGAAACAAAAGAACCCGAAACAATTAGAGTCTCAGCAAAAAAATTAACAGGACCTAATGTTGTAGGTAAAATTATTCTGCCTGTTGAGAAACCAAAAATTTCTCATGCAGAAAAACGCAAACGTAAACGTGTCCGTAAGGTTGATGTAACGAAAAAACAAAATCAAGGCGGAACAGGTAGACCAAACAATTCAAATAGACCAAATACCCCAAATAGATCAAACAACAATAATAAAGGTAAATTCAAAAAAGGTGGTCCTAGAACACCTAAACCAGAAATTACTGAGAAAGATATTCAAAAAGAAATTAAGGATACACTTGCTCGTTTATCAAATAAAGGGGGAAAATCGAAAGGTTCAAAAAACCGTAGAAATAAACGGGAGAATGTTGCTCAGAAACGAATGGAAGAGGAAGCATTCGCTGAATTGGAAGAAAAAACACTGAAATTAACAGAGTTTGTTAGTGTTTCTGAATTAGCAACAATGATGAATACAGGATCAACAGATGTTATTTCTGCTTGTATGTCATTGGGAATATTTGTTTCGATTAATCAACGCTTGGATGCAGAAACAATCCAAATGATTGCTGAAGACTTTGGATACGATATCGAATTTGTGAGTGCTGAGGTACAGGAGTCAATTCCAGTCATTGAAGATAAAGAAGAAGATTTAATTGCTCGACCACCAATTATTACGGTAATGGGACATGTCGATCATGGTAAAACATCTTTATTGGATAGAATTAGAGACGCAAACGTAACGGAAGGTGAAGCTGGAGGAATTACGCAGCACATCGGTGCGTACAGTGTAGTGTTAAAAGATGGTCATAGAATGACATTCTTAGATACTCCAGGTCACGAAGCCTTTACAGCGATGCGTGCACGTGGTGCTCAGGTTACAGATGTTGCAGTGATTATTGTTGCTGCGGATGATGACGTAATGCCTCAAACAAAAGAGGCAATTGCTCATGCTCAAGCTGCGGAAGTGCCAATGGTATTTGCAATCAATAAAATTGATAAACCAGGTGCTAATCCTGATAAAATAAAAGAACAACTTTCTACAATGAATATTCTTGTGGAGGATTGGGGTGGAAAATACCAATGTCAAGAAATTTCTGCAAAACAGAATTTAAACATTGACGATTTATTGGTGAAAATTGCGTTAGAAGCAGAAATGCTTGATTTAAAAGCAAATCCAAATAGAATGGCAATGGGTACTGTGATTGAATCTTCTTTAGATAAAGGGAAAGGTTACGTTACAAATATGCTTATCGAAACAGGAACGCTTCGAGTTGGAGATGTTGTTTTAGTAGGAAGAAATTCCGGTAAAATTAAAGCAATGCACGATGAACATGGAGTTAGAGTGAAAATTGCTGGACCATCAAAACCGGTTTCTGTATTGGGTATCAATGGTGCTCCATCGGCGGGTGATAAGTTCCACGTCATGGAAGATGAAAAAGAAGCGAGATCAATCGCTTCTAAACGTGAACAATTATACAGAGAACAAGGTCTTCGTACAACGAAACATATTACGTTGGATGAAATTGGACGTCGTTTAGCAATAGGTGACTTTAAAGAGTTGAACTTAATTGTGAAAGGTGATGTGGATGGTTCTATCGAAGCATTGTCAGATTCTTTATTACGTCTTTCAACAGAAGAAATTCAAATAAATATCGTTCATAAAGGTGTTGGTGCAATTTCTGAAGCCGATGTGAATTTAGCATCTGCATCTGAAGCAATTATTATTGGTTTCCAAGTGAGACCATCTGTTGCTGCACGTAGAATGGCAGAAGAAGAACAAATCGATATTCGTTTGTACTCTGTTATCTATAAAGCAATTGATGAAATTAAAGCCGCAATGGAAGGAATGCTTTCTCCAGATATTGAAGAGAAAATCATTGGTATTGCTGAGGTTCGTGAAACTTTTGATATCACGAAAGTGGGTACAATTGCAGGTTGTTTCGTAACGAGTGGTCTGATTAAACGTAATTCTAATGTTCGATTGATTAGAGATGGAATTGTTGTTCATACAGGTACACTTGGTTCATTGAAACGATTTAAAGATGATGTGAAAGAAGTGAAAAACAACTACGAATGTGGACTGAATTTTGAAAAATATAACGACGTTAAAGCCGGAGATATTATCGAAGCATTCGAGGAGGTAGAAGTAGCAAGAAAATTAAAATAAGTTCTTTAATGCAACAAAGTTAAATGAGAGATTGTTTTAACTTTGTTGAATAAATAGATGTAAAATGGAAAATATTACACAAGCAGGAATGTTAGGAGCTCCTCAAATCATCTTAATTTTGGTGATTGTTCTTCTTTTATTTGGAGGAAAGAAAATTCCAGAATTAATGAAGGGATTAGGTAAGGGAGTAAAAGAATTCAAAGATGCTTCTGCTAAACCAGAAGAGAAAGAGGATTCTGAAGAAAAAAAATAAGACATATAAATGTTGAGAACATTTGCTGAAGTAAAGAATGCTATTTCTTCAGGGGATACTGTTATGAGTATTCTTGAAGGTTATCTTAATGCCATAGAAAAACAGAAAGGTCTAAATATTTTTTTAGAAGTTTTTGAAATTTCGGCAAAAGAACAAGCTCAATTAGTTGATGAAAAAATAAGTAATGGTACCGCTGGTAAACTAGCCGGAATGGTCATTGGTTTAAAAGACAATCTTTGCTATAAAAATCACAAGGTTTCTGCTTCTTCGAAAATACTGGAAGGCTTTGAATCCATTTATACAGCAACGGCTGTACAACGTCTAATTGATGAAGATGCAATTATCATCGGTCGTTTAAATTGCGATGAATTTGCAATGGGTAGTTCAAATGAGAATTCTTCGAATGGTCCTGTTCTTAACCCAATCAATTCAGAATATGTTCCCGGTGGTTCTTCGGGTGGCTCTGCATCTGCAGTTGCTGCAGGAATGTGCACAGCTTCTTTAGGAAGTGATACGGGAGGTTCAATTCGTCAACCTGCTAGTTTTACAGGAACTTATGGTTTTAAACCAACTTACGGTCGAATTAGTCGTTATGGTTTAATTGCTTACGCTTCCTCTTTTGACCAAATAGGGCCGTTTACAAATTCAATTGATGATGCAGCTCTACTTCTCGAAGTTATGGCTGGAGAAGATGAATTTGATGGCACAGTTTCAACAAAACCTGTTGAGAACTATTCAGAAAAAGAAAATTTATCCAATTTAAAAATAGCTGTTCTCCAAGAAAGTTTTGATACAGAAGGTTTGGATGAAGAGATTAAAATAAAACTTCAAACAACAATTGATAATTTAAAAAAACAAGGTCATTCTGTTGACTCCGTTTCTTTTCCTTATTTGGATTATATGGTACCCGCATATTATGTGTTGACAACCGCAGAAGCTTCTTCAAACTTGTCGCGTTTTGATGGTGTGCATTATGGGTATAGAAGCCCTAATGCTGTCGGTGTTGAAGAAACATATAAAAAATCGAGAAGTGAAGGTTTTGGTGAAGAAGTGAAACGTAGAATTATGGCTGGAACTTTTGTACTTTCTCACGGGTATTATGATGCGTACTACACCAAAGGTCAAAAAGTGCGTCGTGTGCTGCAAAACAAAACAAATGATATTTTCAAAGAGTATGATTTAATTCTTTTGCCAACAACACCTACAACAGCTTTCAAATTAAACGACGTAAAAGATCCAATTGCAATGTATTTGCAAGATATTTATACGGTTCATGCCAATTTAACGGGAAATCCTGCAATTTCAATTCCTTTAGGGAAACATAGTAACGGACTTCCTTTTGGTTTACAAGTTATGGCAGACCACTTTGAAGAAAAGAAAATGTTTAACTTTTCAAGAATTTTAGAAAAATTATAAAAATGAAATTAGTTGGACTCATAGTACTTTTTTTATCTTCTTTTTTTGCAGTAGCACAAGATGATTTATCGAATCAAGATAGTCTTGAAAGTGTGCGTATTATTAGTACAATTGAGCAAAGTTTAGATTATTTCTATGCAGAATATTCTCCAGAAGGAAATTACGATTCAATTATCGATGCTTTAAATTATGAGCAAGATTCTGTTCCTGTTTTTTCCGACTCTGTTTATTGCGCACGTTTGTCAGAAATGAATGAAATGAGCCCTTTTCATTTGGACTGCAATGAGCAAACTTTAAAAGTAATTAAATTCTTTGCTCGAAAAAGAAGAGGTTTTACAAGAGTAGTTTTAGGTCGTTCGAAATTATATTTTGATTTATTTGAAGCAAAATTATCTGAATATAATATGCCGCTAGAATTAAAATATTTAGCTGTAATTGAAAGTGGATTGAGACCGCAGGTAAAATCGAGAGCTGGAGCGCTTGGATTGTGGCAATTCATGTATGCAACAGGAAGAATGTATGGATTGACACAGAATTCTTACATCGATGAGCGAATGGATCCTGAAATGGCAACTGATGCGGCTTGTCGTTACTTAAAAAAATTACACGATATTTATGGCGACTGGAACCTTGCTTTAGCTGCATATAATGCAGGACCTGGAAATGTAAATAAAGCAATTCGTCGTTCTGGAAATAAATTAACGTATTGGGAAGTTCGCCCATTCTTGCCGAGAGAAACACAAGGATATGTACCTAATTTTATTGCTGCGGCATATCTTTTAACGTATCACGCAGAACACAATATTATTCCAATGGAAGCACCAATTCGATACATTCAATTGGACACAATGTGTTTTAATAAAGGGGTACATTTTTCTTCAATTGCGCAAGTGATAGATATGGAGTTGGAAGAAATTGAACGCTTAAATCCGATTTATAAAAAACAATATATCCCAAAAACAATTGAGGCACAATGTGTTACTTTACCAATGCCTAAAATTGGATTGTTGATTGAAAAACAAGACAGTTTATTTACAATTGAATCGAAAGATTATGTTGGTAATCGATCAACTCACTCAACATCTACAAAACCTTCTACAACGGCTAAAAGTTTTCAATACCATAAAGTGAAATCTGGAGAAACATTGGGTACGATTGCTAAGAAGTACAAAACAACGGTTTCTACAATTCAACGAATGAATGGTTTACATTCTACCAAAATATATGTTGGACAACGATTAAAAGTAAAGAAAGGAGTTCCAACAACAACCACTCGAACAACACCTACTCCGACAGGAGGTAAAAAATATTATTCTGTTCGTAAAGGAGATACTTTTGGAAAAATTGCCCAACGCCACAGACTATCTCAATCTCAATTGAAAAGATTGAATCCAAGAATCAATATTAGTCGATTAAGTATCGGACAAAAAATTAGAGTGAAATAAATTTGCTTGATTTTTGATAGTTCGGGATTCAATAAAATAATTCGCAATGAAAACAATTTACATTTTTATATTTCCCCTTGTGTTTGCATTTCTTTTTACACAATGTGAAACAGGTAGAACAACCACAGAAGGTATGTCTGTAACCGGTAAAGTTGGTGAAATTTTAGTGGTTTGTGACCAGGCAATTTGGGATTCTCCTATACAAGAAACCCTCGATTCTCAATTAGTAAAATTTATTTTGCCTTATTTCCCAGATGTTCCAACATTTAATTTAACTCACCGGACACCAAAACACTTTACAGAAGGTGTAAAAAGGTTTAGAAATACACTTTTTTTAAATATAGACCCAAAATATTCCGGAGAATATGGTAAAATAGAAAAAAGAACAGATGTTTGGGCAAAAGGACAATTGGTCATTGATGTAACAGGGAAAGACTATAATCAATTGATTGAGACTTGCCGAAAGGGCTTAGGGAAAGTGCATGATGAGTTTGATGAAGCTTCTTGGAGAAGATTATTGAATAACTTTAAAAGACATAAGCCAACAGTAACCAATAAAGCAATTCAGAATAATTTTGGAATTGATATTTCACTTCCTTCGGGTTCTAAGTTAGTTACAAAACGCCCTAATTTTTACCGTGTAGCGTTTCCTGATGCTTCACGACCAATTGAATTTGTTGGAGTAAGTGAAGATGTTGGGGCTATTTTTTCAGGCGTAATGATTTATCAATATGAATACAAAGATTCTTCGCAGTTTGATTTCGAAACACTATTAAAAGCACGTGATACCATGTTGCGCTATAACGCACCATCAGAGATTGAAGGAATGTATATGGGAACGCAATACAATGAAATTGTTTACCCAGAAGGGAATACAATTTCGAGTATTTATAATGTTGATGGTTATGAAATGAGAGGAATGTTTGTTTTTAAAGGAAGACAAAAATTTGGAACAGGTGGAGCTTTTTGGGCTTTTCATTTTGTGCATCCAAAGAGAAAGAAACTGATTTGTATTAGTGGTTATGTGGACGCACCTGCAACCACAACTTGGACACATGCAATACGTGAAGTTGAAGCCGTTTTAAGAAGTGTTAAATTGGTAGAATGAAGGTTTCTTCAACAATAATAACACTTAACGAAGAACGGAATATTGAAAGGTGTATTCTTTCTTTGCAAAAAGTCTCAGATGAAATCATTGTCTTGGATTCATTCTCTAATGACAAAACCGAAGCTATTTGCAAAAAATTTGATGTACGTTTTGTGCAAAGAAAATGGGAAGGATATTCTGCAAGTAAAAATTATCTAAACTCTTTAGCAAAATTCGATTACATTCTTTCTATTGATGCAGATGAAGAATTGGATGAAACGCTTGAGAAATCAATCTTAGAAGTAAAAAAAGAGAAAAACCCACAACTCTATACTGTTAATCGTTTGACAAATTATTGTGGAAAATGGATTAAACATTCTGGCTGGTATCCTGATGTAAAATTGCGTTTATTTCCCAAAAAAGGATGTCAATGGGAAGGTGAATTTGTTCACGAAGAATTATCGTATCCCCAAAACCTTGAAATTAAATTATTAGAAGGTCACCTGAATCATTTTTCTTACTATGATTACGTTGATCACCGTCAACGTGCAGACAAATATTCTACACTTACTGCACAGAAAATGAACAAAGCAGGCAAGAAAGCATCTATTTTAAAACCTTATTTAAGTGGATTTGCTCGTTTTGTGGGAATGTACATTATAAAATTAGGTTTTTTAGATGGATGGCAAGGATTTAAAATTGCCCAAATTAGTGCTCAATCAAATGTGTTTAAATACAAAGAATTGAGAAGATTAAACAAAGAATTAAAATGAATTTAGATAATAAAACGGTTATTATAAGTCGAACGGATAGTATCGGCGACGTACTTTTAACGCTCCCAATTTGCGCTTGGTTGAAGAATGCTTTTCCAACGGTTAAAATTGTTTTTTTAGGAAAAGGATATACTCGTCCTATCGTAGAAATGTACGAATTAGTGGATGAATACGTAGATTGGAATGACTTTATCAACGTTCCAAAAGCAGAAAAAATTGAAAATTTCAGAGCGATTAATGCAGATGCAATTATTCACGTTTTTCCAGATAAAGAAATCGCTTCTCTTGCAAAAAAAGCAAAACTAGAAGCACGTGTAGGAACCTCTCATCGTTCGTATCATTTGTTGACGTGTAATTACCGTCCAAATTTTACGCGAAGAAAATCTAATTTACATGAAGCTCAGCTGAATCATGAATTATTGCGCCCGTTTGGACTGAAAAAATTACCTTCTTTAGAAGAAATTATTGAAACAACTAAATATTTTAAAGTACCATCGGTAGAATTACCCAAAGAATTTAAAAATTTAAAAGGGGTAACAATTCTTCATCCAAAATCGCAAGGAAGTGCAAAAGAATGGCCGTTGGAGAAATACATGGAATTGGCTAGCCGCTATGCAAATAAAGGAGAAACAGTGGTGTTTACAGGAACGGACGCAGAGGGCGCGCAAATTAGAGGGCATATTCCATCGCATAAAAATATCATAGACACAACAGGAAAACTAACGCTCGAGCAATTGATGGTTTTGATTAGCCAATCGAAGAATTTAGTGGCTTGTTCAACCGGACCATTGCACATCGCAGGATATTATGGTGTGAATACGGTAGGGTTGTATTCTCCGAAACGCCCGATTCACCCAGGAAGATGGAAAGCATTGGGGAAAAATGTACACATTATCGTAAATGAGGAAGATTGTGAGAATTGTAAAAAAGGACAGGATTGCGATTGTATTTTAGACATAAAAGTTAATGCTGTTGAGAAACAACTGATATAAACTCAAAGAAGATGAAGCGATTTTTGACTTATCTTATTTATACCAATTTAGTCGTCGCTTTTTCTGCTGGATTTCTTTCAGCAGGGTTTTGTTACCAACAAGAAATCGAAAATTGGGTACTATACGGTTTGTTTTCTTTTTTCTCAACTTTAGCGGTTTATAACGGACAACGAATATTTAAAGCGAAAGAAAATAAGGAAACGGAATGGCTCACCTGGGTCAAAATTCATCACAAAATTTTAATTGCATTTGTGTTTATTTGTTCTTTATTCTCAACAGGATTGTTCTTTTTTTTAGATCAAAATATTACTACAATCTATTTTTTATTTATTCTAACAGGGTGCATTTCTATTCTTTATGTTGTGAGGATAAAAGGGAGAAACATGCGAGAATTGCCTTTTATAAAAATTCATTTAATTGCCTTATCGTGGGTGATTGTTCTCATCCTATTTCCTTTATTAAATGAAAGTATTGTATCCTTTAGACAGGAATACACTTTTGCTTTTTATTGTTACGTTCTTGCGGTAACTATTCCTTTCGATATTCGAGACATTAAATATGATTCTCCAAGCCAAAAAACAATCCCTCAAATTATGGGGATAAAGTTTGCTAAAATTCTTTCTGTGCTCTTACTCATCGTTTTCTTTTTCATTATAACCTCGATTGAGCCATCTTTAAGAATAAATATTTTATTCGTAATAAGTATAATAATCCAGTTGTTTCTTCTTTTACTGATGAACGAAAAAAGAGGAGATTTTTATTGCGCAGGGTTAATTGATGGAACGATAGGATTGATGGGGTTGAGTTTGTTTTTTTAAGTAAACAAAGCTTTCACAACCTCCGTAATTTTCCCACACATGACCAATTCTATTTTATAGTCCGATTGCTGAATTCCTTTGTTGTATGTTGATAGAATGATTTTATCAAAGCCAAGTTTTTCTGCTTCGTAAATTCGTTGATCGATACGGTTTACCGGACGCACTTCTCCAGAAAGTCCTAATTCTGCAGAAAGAGCAATGTTTTTAGGAATTGGCATATCCGCATTCGAAGAAAGTACTGCTGCAACAACTGCTAAATCAATCGCTGGGTCATCGACTTTTATTCCACCAGCAATGTTTAAGAAAACATCTTTTGCTCCAAGTTTAAATCCACAGCGTTTTTCCATCACCGCCAATAACATATTCAATCGTTTACTATCAAACCCTGTAGAAGAACGTTGAGGTGTTCCGTATGCTGCTGTGCTAACAAGTGCTTGGACTTCTATTAACATCGGTCGCATTCCTTCTAAAGTAGCACCAATAGAAATACCACTTAAACTTGCGTCAGCATTTGTGATGAGAATTTCAGAAGGATTTTCCACTTGTCGTAAACCTGTTCCGAGCATTTCATAAATTCCCAATTCATTTGTACTACCAAAACGATTTTTAATGGAACGAAGTAATCGATAAACGTGATTCCGATCTCCTTCAAATTGCAGAACTGCATCCACCATGTGTTCCAATACTTTCGGACCAGCAAGAGAGCCTTCTTTGGTAATGTGACCAATTAGAAACACAGGAACATTCGTTTGTTTTGCATAACGAAGCAATTGAGCTGTGGTTTCTCTAATTTGAGAAATACTCCCCGGTGAACTTTCTATTTGATTAGAAAAAAGTGTTTGTATAGAATCAATAACAAGTACTTGAGGTTGTATTTTCTCGGCTTGCTTAAAGATGTTTTGAATGTTGGTTTCGGTAAGAATGTAACATTCATCATTCGAACCGCCAATTCTTTCTGCACGCATTTTTATTTGTTGCTCGCTTTCTTCCCCAGAAACGTAAAGAACTTTTAAACCCTTCATGGTAACGGCCATTTGTAAGAGTAAAGTAGATTTACCAATACCAGGTTCTCCACCGAATAATACAAGTGAACCTAAGACTAACCCTCCGCCTAAAACACGGTTAATTTCAGCATCATTGAGTTGAATACGATTGTGTTCTTGAGGCTTAATATCATTTAATGACATTGGAGTTGCTGTACTTTTCGATTTAGAAAAAGCAACTACTTGTGGAACCTGTTTTTCAATGATTTCTTCAACAAATGTATTCCATTCGTTACAAGAAGGACATTTTCCTAACCATTTTGGGGCTTCATGCCCACAGTTTTGACAAAAAAAAGCAGATTTTACCTTAGCCATAGTTCAAATTTGAATGACTAAAGATACAAGAAAATGTGAAATGAAATAGAAATAACCCGATTAACGTGCTTGTTCTAAATAGATGCGAAAGTATTTACTGTTTTCTTCGATGAACACAAATTTTTCCATATTCCAACGATGAACTAAAGTCCCTTTTGTAAAAACAAGGTAGCCGTCTTCAATTTTAACATTTTCAAACCAAGCTCCGGTATATTTTTTTCTAATCCTGCAGAAATCATGATAACTTCATTACAAGTTTCGCAAGCTTGAATATATTTTAAAATGTTTTCACTTTCTTTTTGAGAAAAAGAAAAGAAACTGATTGCAATAAATGCAAGTGAAACAACCGTTGATTTAATCATGTTAATAGAAGTTTTTGAAATTTATCCAGCGTAACTTTTGCTTCCAAATTGTTTACACTTTCTTTTTCTTTTCTTGTTCATTCTTCGTTGTTTACGCGCTTTCTTTTTTCTTTTATCAAAAGAAATAACAGCTTCAATTTCTTGATTGTTTTGAGGAGAAAGCTCTGTCATCGTTTCTGCAGAAGAGATGAATGAGAATAGAACAATAAAAATGGAAAGTAAAAGTTTCATATAAATGGGTTTTGTAACTTATTGAACGTCAAAAATAAAACATTATTTCGGAATAATAAAAATTATTTTTTTTAATGAAAGACGTACCACCTTCTTTCTTGGTCTTCATAGAAGTTTTTAACAGCTCTTGCGTGATTTTTAGCTTTCATTACTCCAGAGTTTTCAGCAAGGTTGACTTCTGTTCTAACCTCTTCAAAACGGTTCAACCAAAATAAAATTTCAGCTATGTTGCATCGAACAACTGCCGTAACTTTTTTATTTACGCGTGCTTTTTTATCAGAAGGGGTGCTTTCATACAGAATAGCTTGCCATTCTTTCAATGCTTTTTCTAAATCATCTATTGCAGATTCATGTTCCATATCATTACCCACTTTTTGAAGAGCTGTAACTGTTGTTGCATGTGCATGATTGAAGTCAGAATAATCGTATCCTTTAAATCGTTTTACAGCGTATATTTCAGTAGAACGAGTTTTAACAACATAACCTAATTGGTCATTGAGAAAGGTATTTACTTCATTTAATGCTCTTCTTCTTGCATAAGCTTCAAGTTCTCTGTAAAACTGTTCTTTATTCTGTAACCAATAAACATCAAACTCATATTGGCTTTTATATTTTTTCATTTGATAGCTTTGAGTATTTTGAAGAACAGTTTCTTCTAGTACAACACCATTTGTTGGGGTTTCAAATCGTACCACAATCGGTAGTTGGTATTCACACGTATATTTATATTTTGTTTTTGCACCAGAACCACTCTTTTTCATCGTAATTCGAATATTTCGAATGGCTTGTATATCAACGGTAAGAATTGAACCGCCTAATCCTTTTTTAAAACCTTCAATGTTGATGACTTGATTTGTGCTTGCATCCGTAAAAGAAGAACTCAATATAGGGTTTAATATACTTGAATAATCCGGTGGTGTAGGGTAAACGGGTGGTTTTGGTTTAGGATTTGGTGGAGGGGTTTGGGTTGTTGAGTTAGCATTTTCTCTTTTTTGCCATTCTGCTAATCTTTTTAAATAAGCAATCTCAATTTGATCTCTCCTTTGTTTATACTCAGTATAAGTTCGAGCATATTGTTCTTTCTTCGCTTCTAAAAGTGTTAAACTGTCTTGATTGGATTGCTCATAACCATGTTCAACTCGAATTTCATACGTGCGGAAATCTTCTTCAATATTGATTAAAGGATATTGGGTAAATGAAAATGAAATTCGATTGTCATCGATGTTTTGCCCCCAAGAAAATGAAACAATAAAAGATATTATGATGAATAGTAGAGTTTTTTTCATTGATTTTAATTTTTAATCATTCTTTTTGTAAAAGACTTATTTTCAACAATGAATGTAATGAAATAAATGCCTTTTGGTAACTTTTCAAGTGGCAATACAAATTCTTGGCCATTTTTTGAAACATTGATTATAGATGTTAGAATTTCTTTGCCCAGAACGTTTTTCAGTTGGAGTTGAACTTCTCCAATACGTTCTTCTACAGTAATTTTTATTTCATTCTGAAAAGGGTTGGGAGAAATATTAAAGGAAGCTAAAGATAATTCTTCAATTCCACTGGTGTTGTTCTGAATAGTTACATCTTGTGTTGTTGTGCATCCGATATTGTCTGTTATCGTTACAGTATAATTACCCGAACATAGACCTGTTGCATTCGCAGTAGTTTGATTCATTGGGTCATTCCAACTATAAGAATAAGGAGATTGTCCACCTGAAACGAGAACAGCCGCTGAACCGTTGCAATTATCTGTTTCAGCGGTTAAAAAAGGTGTGGTTTGAATTTCAGAAGGTGAAGGAACGTAAACACACACATTATCTACTTCTCCAAGATTGTCTGTTACTGTGACACAGTACATTCCTGTAGCTAAATTTGTAACTGTTTGTGTGGTTAGATTACCAGCATTTGCATCCCATAAATATGTGTATGGTGCTTGACCGGCATTTGGTTGAACTGTTGCAGATCCATCATTCTCACCAAAACAAGAAACAGGAGTTTGTGAAGGATTTAATGCTAGTCCATTGCTTGTTGGATAAGTAACCAATGTTTTTAGAAAAACAGGCATGTGATCAGACATATAATACAATGCTTTCACCACACTGTCTGGGTATTGTGTATTTGTTGGGTTAGAAAGCAAACTAGAATTATAATGATTTCCATCATTTCCTACAGCATCATAACTTCCTGAAATGTATTTTAAATCATTTACACCTGAAAATAGATTGTTGGAGAATAATATTTGATCAAATCGATCATCCGTTCCACCCGAAGCGCCACAATCTAAACCACCAGAAGTTCTAGTCGATTGTGTGTGAATATTTGCATAAGAACTATTATTATTCCAGTTTCCTGGAGAATTTATGGGATCTTGCATTGGATTTAATCCTCCTGCTGTTAAAGTTTGATAACCAGCTTCATTACTTCGATATACATTCAAATCACCACACACAAAATGATGTCTATCTTGAGGGCGTGTATCGATGTAGTTGCGTAATAAAGTTATTTGTGTATTTCTTGTAGATTGACTAGAAGATGAACTTCCTGCTTTTAAGTGGCACATATAAATCTCAATAAACGTAGTATCGAAGAAGTTACCCAAATTAGGGTCGTTACAGTATAAAACATAATGGTCAATGTCACGAACACTTGTCGGAATTACATCCTGAGAAAGAAGAATTAATTTATCGGAATTATAATACAACATATTGTGTAAACCTTGCGAACTATTTGTGTTATTGTGAAAATTCGCGGCAGAATAATTAGTTGTTCCAAAAACATTCAACGACCGATTTAAAATACTGTCTGCTCCTTTTTGATTTTGAATTTCGCAGGCAACAAAAATGTCAGGTTGAGAATAACCAATGATTTTTCTTAATGTGTCAAAACGATTTTGAACGTGAGTATTTGTACCGCAAATTGAACTTCCATCTGGAAAATTTAATAAGTTATAGGACATGATTGAAATGGTATCTGTTTGCGAAAAACTTGATACAGAAATAAGGATGAATAAGGAGAAAATAATTTTGTGTAGCATATCAGTATGTATTATATGCTGCAAAGGTACAATTAATCCTCCTGTTCTCGACGTTTCATTTTCTTTTCAGCTGGAGTGGGTTCAATTTCCCAATTGTTTGAATATGGGGTTAAATCTGTTGAAGAATTAATAGTATCAACATCTATTTTTCCATCCATAAATTTTGCAAAAAGACGAAAAGCTTTTTTGTTCTCTTTTTTCAACACCATCAAAGTTGTATTGATGGAAGATTTCACTGCAACCGGAACTCCACCACCAAGATCTGCCCAATGTCCACTCAGTAATAAATTCTTCACAGGTGTAGAATAAGATGCAACACCTGATTTATAGTTTTCTTTCCCTGGTTTATGCCCCATCATTGTTCCATTTTTATTTCCGGTATAACGTAAATGTGTTATTGGTGTAGCAATGTCGCAATAAATAATGTGATCTCTTAAATTTGGCGTTAATTTATTTTGTACTCGATCGATGAGAATATCAGCATATTCTTGTTTGATTCTATTGTATTCTTCTCCTCGAATATAATTTCCATTTTCATCTATTTCACAACCCCAAGTGTTATTTTCGTCCAACCAAGCAGGAATAAGTATAGTTACTGTTCCGTGCTCAGGTAGGGCAAGCGTTTTATCTCTAACGGTTGAAGCTAAAATGTGAATTCCACTCGTGTGTGGGTCTCCTTTTCCTAGCTTTTTTCTTTCTTCGTGGGAATCAGCTAAATAAATAACTTCTTCTCCAAATCCAAGGTCCTCTGCTGGGCAGTCTAATCCTAATGCAACTGTCATTGCTGAAGAATACATTGGAGCATCTTGTATTTTAGTTATTATTTCTTGTGGAATTGCATTCTTAGGAAGCATTTTTTCAAACAATGTTTCTGCATCACAAGCAGCGATAACATATTTACTTTTAATTTCAAATTGTTTATCACGATGATCGAAACGAACGCCTTTTGCTTCATTGTTTTCAACAAGAACCTCTGTTACCTTTGATTTAAAAAATGCATCGCCTTTCATTTCTTCTATAGAATGCAATAACCACTCTGGGAAACTTTGAGAACCACCTTTTGGAGGCAATTGAAAATTCTTTGAGTATGCCCAAGAAATTGGGATTAAACAAGAGAGTAAATCAGGTTCTGAACTAAAAACACGGTGTAATTTTTTATTGGAGAAATATTTTGAAAGCCCTTTTTCCAACCCTTCATTGCCAGCATATTTTAAATGGGGAATAAAAGGAATTGCAAATCGCAACATTTTTATGCCATGAAAAGGGATTTCATACCAACTCATGGTTTTCATTGTTCGACTTAAATTCGAATAATTCTCAAATGATTTTGCAATTCTTTTTGCATCACGAAAGAATTTATTTATTCCTTTTGCATCTTCAGGAAATTCTGCTATCCATTGTTTTTTGAGTTCATCGGGTTGGTCGGTGACCATGTAATCGTACTCATCACTGACAAATCGGCGAATATTGTGTTGTTGCTCACACTTTGGGTAATCGTTTCCAATAATTTTGAAAATTTTCGTCACCAATCCGTCTTCACCACAGTAATTTAACCAATGTATGGCAGAATCAAAACGAAAATCCTTTCTCCGAAAACCGGCTAAATAACCCCCAGGACGATTGTCCATTTCTAACAAACAACACGTTAATCCTGCACGACGAAACAATGCCGCAGAAGTTAATCCACTAATTCCACCGCCAATAATGACGACATCGTATTCTTTTTTGGGCTCGATTTTTCTCATAGGTTAAATATCGGGTACAAGATATAAAGTTTAATTGAAAGAGAATTAATATCTTTACAAAAGCACCTCAAAAAAAGAAAAATGGGAAACAAATGGCCGTATATTATTTTTGGAATTGTAATGCTGCATCTTTTAGTCGGAGCGATTTGGTTGGCATTTAAAATGAGAAAGAAGGATTAAGTAATCTCCTAACCCTTCTTTTCAATTTATAATTTACTAACAATCATCCATTTTTTGATGAATTTTTCTTCATCCAATTGAATAACAACAGTATAAATTCCAGCTTCAATTCCTTTTTGATTTAAAGCATACGTTGTCAGTTCTTTTGATAATACAATTCTTTCTTCAAAGATTATTTTTCCATCCATGTTAAAAATTTGAATTGTAGCATTTTTACTCTTTTGACGTTGAATGTTTAAGTAAGAATTACCCTCAGATGGATTTGGAAACAATTCTACATTTTCTACATCATTTTCACAATCAACAGCGACTACCTCTGTAAAAGTATAATCCCCATTAAAGTCCACCTGTTTTAATCTGTAATAACCAACACCATTGATTGGAAGGTCATCTCTAAAGGAATATGTTTGAACATCAATGGAGGAACCTGCCCCATCAATATTTGCAATGGTTGTATAGTCTTGTCCATTTTCAGAACGTTGTAACTCAAAATAATCATTATTGTTTTCTGTTGCAGTTGACCAATTTATAGTCACAGCATTACCTGAACAATTTCCGTTGAATTCAAACAATTCAATTGGTAATGGAATAATCGCTCCCTGAATATCTAAATCAAACACACAGTCATTTACTGCATAACCATCAATTGTGATGTAATAAGCTGTGTTTGGAGGAAGTAAAACAGGTCCCCAAACGATATCATTGATATTTCCGTTATTTGCACAATAGACATTTGTATAATTCGCAGTGTCACAAGGCGCTCCGTTAATTTCATTGATAGAGACTTGTATTCCATTACTAGAAGGACTACAAACTGTGTTTAAGAATGAAACCGTTACATTTCCACCAACAGAATCGGTAGTGAAATAATACCAAACAGTGTTTTCAAGTGTTGGATTACCACAAGGAAAAGGAGGGTCTATTCCTGGATTAACCGTTGCGTTTGAGGTTTGACTAATCGTCGTAGAACCAATTCCTACTCCAATTGCATTTGAACAATAGTCATTACAGTTTGGCCAATTTGATGTGTTAACTATCAATGTATCATTTTCCCAGATTTGATCAGTGAGTCCGTTAGGGTTACTTCCCCAAACAACTACGGTGCTACTACTTGTTGGAATGGTGATATTTGGAATAGTTACAGTGCCACTTTGCCCAAAAGGGATACTTAACCCGGAAAAGTTTTGTGTAATCGTAGCACCACCGTCAATTGTATAGCTAATATCAATAGAGTTAATGTCTGGAGAAGTTAAACAGAGTAGGTCATTATTAAATACGGTTACATCTAAAGCATATTCACTTCCAAAACAACCTGCTGTGTAGAGAATCTCTGCATCAATAGGCGTAGCAGTGATATGGAAATTATCAAAGGCAAATTTGTAATAATCAGGATAAGATGGATTTCCATAATAAGGTCTTCCGTAAATTCTAAATTTCACACAATTTTGTCCAATTAAATTACATAAGGGAATTTCTACAGTTGTCCATTCATCTACTGGGTTTGAATGACTATTTTTCCAATCGTTGGTTTGGTTATACCAATATGGGTCAGCCGCTGTTCCAAGTTTTGTCCAAGTGTTTCCACCGTCAATGGTATATTGAACATTAAAGAAATCAGAAATGTGTAATGAATGTTTAATGTCAAATAACATTTTAGGATTTGTAATACTTGTAAAATCAAAAACAGGACTTTCCACCCAAATATAAGTTCCATTATTTGATGTTGTTGTTTCCACATACCAAGAATCTCCATGTCCTTGAGGTCCATTGAGGTATGGAAGAGGGTTTAAAATAAAATTCCTTCCTCCATTCAATGGTGGATTAGAGCCACTTGGAATCCAATAACCAGGTCCAGAATTGAAATCTTCAAAATATGGGAATGTATTTATTGTTATTTGATTGACATCAATTGTTAGGTAGTTGGTATCATTAAAGTTTACATTATCTCCAGATAAATTAGAGAATGAAGTGAAATTATATGTCCCAATTGGTGTCATGTCAATTGTTGTAGGGAAAGTATAATTTACAGACCCCCCTGCTGGGATTGGACCAGGAACTGTTCCTGTTAAGGTTGTGTTTAAAACACCAGAAACGTTAGAGGTTACCGGTACATTAGAAATTACATTACACCCAAAGTTATATACTTCAACGGTTACATTTTGAGTTCCGCTATATAAACAACCTGAATTTACAGGATCAATGTATGCAATGACGCCCACATCAGGTCCATCTCTAATTTCAATGTTATCGAAGGCAAATTTATAATAATCAGGATAGTTTGGTTCACCATAATAAGGTCTTCCATAAAATCTTAATTTCACACAGGGTTGACCGGCTATAGCGCAAAGACTG
>JAJRQQ010000105.1 GCA_024280155.1 Bacteroidota bacterium | reverse complement strand
TTTATGTCTTGACTGGTTCTGGTGAGCCGAGAGAGGTTACTTTAACCGGAAGTTTACAACAAACTTGTTATGCATACCTGGGTTCAAAAGACAATACATTGTTAGAATTCATTAAAGAATCTATTGACAATAATTCTGCGCCTACATCAGAAGTTGCAGCCGAAGTTTTGTTAACGCTCTAATAGCTTAATTGAAAAGATTAAAACCCCTTCAGTATTGATGGGGTTTTCTTATGCGCTTTATTTTCTACTAAAAGTCATTTAACATTTTTTTTATAAATGTGACAGTTTCTGTCATGAAAAAATGCTTTTAGTATTCGGATATTTGTTGTGTAGTGATAGTGGTTAGGTGGAGAGAAATTAGTTTAGTTTGTTTCAGTTTTCATGATAAGTCTCTCCAAAAATGCCCCGCGAATCTCTTGATAGTCGGGGCATTTTTTAAACTCACTTATTTGAATATGTAACTTAAATACAAATAATATGAAAAATGCAGGAAAATTAATGTTGGGAGTTTTAGTTCTAGGGGCTTTATCTTTAACAAGTTGTAAAAAAGAAGGTTGTACTGATCCTCAGGCAATAAATTATAGTTCTAGTTCTAAAACAGATGATGGAACGTGTTCTTACGAAGCAAGAACAACATTTTGGTACGGAGAGTCAACTTCTCAAGATTTAGTAGCTGACGGAATAACAAAGTTGATTTACTATATTGATTATGAAAAAGTTGGTGAGTCTGAAGCTGATGTATACTGGACAGGAGAGCCAGAATGCGGAACAGCCGGAGCGGTGATAGTAACAACTAATTTGATTGACCCAAGTGAAACTCACGTTTTCAGTGTAGAAGACCAAGATGGAATTGAACAATGGCAAGGAACGCTTGACTTAAAAGCAAATACTTGTCACTCTACAGAATTAAATTAAAGTATTACTAACCTACATTTTATAGGTTTACTACGAAGAAAAGCCCCGATTTCATTTGAAATCGGGGCTTTTTAATGATAAATGAATTGTTTTTATAAGCCGAAAGCTTCTTTTACTTGATCAACGTAATCTAATTTCTCCCAAGTAAATAATTCAACTTCTTTCTCAAGAATTGAACCGTCAGGAGAAGTAAATTTCTTTGTAACTACTTCATTCTTTCTACCCATGTGACCGTAAGCAGCCGTTTCTGAGTAAATAGGATTTCTTAATTTCAAACGTTGTTCAATAAAGTAAGGACGCATGTCAAAAATCTTAGAAATTTTCTCAGCAATTTCTCCGTCAGTTAAATCAACTTTAGAAGTTCCGTATGTGTCAATGAACAATCCGCAAGGTTCTGCAACACCAATGGCATAAGAAACTTGTACTAAAACTTCATCACACAATCCTGCTGCAACCATGTTTTTTGCGATATGGCGTGTAGCATAAGCAGCAGATCTATCTACTTTAGAAGGGTCTTTTCCAGAGAATGCACCACCACCGTGAGCACCTTTTCCACCGTAGGTATCTACGATAATCTTCCGTCCTGTTAAACCAGTATCTCCGTGAGGACCACCGATAACAAAAATTCCAGTTGGATTGATGTGGTATTGAATATTATCAGTAAATAATGCTTGAATATTTTCCGGCAATCTTTCTTTCACACGTTGAATAACGATAGAAACAATATCAGATTTAATTCTAGCCAACATTACATCTTCCTTGTCAAAATCATCGTGTTGAGTAGAAACAACAATGGTATCAATTCTTTGAGGAACATTATCATCAGAATATTCAATTGTCACTTGAGATTTAGCATCTGGACGTAAATAAGGAATCAATGTTGGTTCATTATTACGAATGTTTGACATTTCTTTCAAAATCATGTGCGCTAAATCGAGTGCTAACGGCATATAATTCTCCGTTTCTTTCGTTGCATAACCAAACATCATTCCTTGGTCACCTGCTCCTTGATCTTCTGGATTGGCTCTTTCAACACCTTGGTTGATATCTTCCGATTGATCGTGAATAGCAGAAAGAATACCGCAAGAATTTGCATCAAACATATATTCTGACTTCGTATATCCTATTCTTGCAATAGTTTCACGCGCTATTTTTTGAACGTCAAGATAAGTAGATGTTTTTACTTCTCCAGCTAAAACAACTTGTCCTGTAGTAACGAGTGTTTCACAAGCTACTTTTGATTCTGGATCAAACGCCATGAAATTATCAATCAAAGCATCAGAAATTTGATCAGCAACTTTATCTGGATGTCCTTCTGAAACGGATTCAGACGTAAATAAGTATGACATAATTTTTTCTTAAAATTTATTGAAGAACAAAAATAACAAATTAATTGTACTTTATACTGACTGCTATCTTGAATTCTTAAAAAGTAAAAAATCAGGGTTTTCCCTAGTATTTGAATAAAGTAAAAGGGTTAATTTTATCAAGAAAACAAACCATGAAAAAAATAGCCATTATTAGTTTGGTCTTTTTAATATTCTCATGTAACAATGATGAATCTAATGTTCTAAAAGATAGAATTGAAGAAGTCGAAAATACTGAACGTGAATTTGCGGATTCTCCCTGTGAATTAATTTCAACGGTAGAAGTAAAAGGTTTTTGCTCTATTCCTTCTGATATAGAAATTGAACAATTAGCGAAAGATTATACTTATCCAACCTGTGTTTTTAAAGATAAGAGCGGAATAAGCATAGTAACGATTGTTATGGTAAAAAATGCAAAAGAGGATATGTTTGAGATTTCAACAGGAGTGTATAAAGATGGAATATCAATTGATGGTGTGGGTGAGAAAGCAAAATGGGGAGCGAAAATGTCACAATTGTCTTTTTTAGCAAAAGGCTATATGTTTCATGTAAATGTAATTGCTTTATCTGATTCAGAAGAGAATAAAAAAGTAGCGATGGATATTGCTCGGTTTTTGGTAGGAAAAGTGTAATTGGACCTATACGTAGTCAATGAATTAAACCCTTTACTAAAACGATTTACTTTTACTTGTCTTAGTTGAGTTTCTTGATTAACTTTGTGTTAAATTCAATTGATTATGAAAAGAATTCTCGCACTGTTTTTATGCCTCGTCGGCTATATTTCTCTTGCCCAAGACACAACTAAAGTCCTGTTTATTGGAAATAGCATCACTTATTTTAATAATATGCCCCAAACATTTGAGGCTATCGCAAATTCTAAAGGAGATACAACCCAGGTAACTGTTTATGCTCCTGGAGGAACTGGGTTTATTCACCATGTTGTTAACCCTCAGGTTTATGTAAAATTCAGGGAAGGTATTTGGGATTATGTTGTTCTTCAACCCGGCTCTAATGAATCACCAGGATATTCAGAACCAATTGATTCGACCTTAATGCGTGCAAGAATTTTAAAAGATTCCATACTTTTGTACAATCCATGTGCGCAGATATTGTATTATGAAATTTCGTATGGAGTCTGGGGTTCTACGCAAGCTCAATTAGACCAGTACAACACAACCATGGGATTAATTAAAACGAATTTAACTTATTTAGCCGATTCAACAGAGTTATTTTTTGCACCAGCAGGAGAATCAATGCGAACAGCATGGAACAACGATCAATCTGTTCTATTGTGGGGAAGTACAGGCGATATTCATCCAAATGCTAAAGGTTCTTACATTATCGCTTGTTCTTTTTATGCTAGTATTTTTCAGAAACCGAGTTTTGGGTCTAATATCTATTCTTCTTTGACACAACAAGATGCCGAAATGTATCAAGTTTTGGCCGATACAACTGTGTTGAATTATAAATCAGATTGGAGAATTAACACTTACAATCGCTTTAGTGATTTTGACTTCACTATCAATCAAATGGACGTGAATTTTAACAGTACATCTGTAAATATTGATTCTTTGGAATGGAATTTTGGAGATGGTACAGTTTCTACAGAAACATCAGAAACACATACTTATTTATCTCCAACTACTTATACGGTAACTCTGACAACTTATCGAAATGGTTGTGCAGAATCTATTACAAAAGAAGTTGATTTATCAACCGCCTCTCTTTTTTCTGTAGAGAATGATTCATCTTTTCGTGTTTACCCAAATCCTGCAAGTGAACAAATAAAAATTGATGGAGTTGAACCTGGTGAACAAATAAAAATTTATTCAATTCACGGAGAATTAGTACTGTCCACAACCCAAAATATAATTGATGTTTCACATTTTAAAAATGGCGTTTATTTTATTCGATTAGGGGAGAATGTGTTGAAATGGGTGAAGAAATAGATGAATTCTACGAATTATGCAGAGAGGAAGGGATTTACTGTATAAAAACGAAAGTTTAATAATTCTATTTTCCCAAATCAGCTTATATTTGTGATTCTGAAAAAAAGACAGACAAATATCATCCAACAAATCAAGCAAGGCAACGAAAAGCCATTATTTGATCTATACAAACTATACAGGAATGAGTTTATTGCTTGGTCTGCGCAGCAATTTGGTGCTTCAAAAGAACAGGCACAAGATTCTTTTCAGGATGCGATACTCGACTTCCATCAGAATATTATGAGTGGGAAGTTAACTGAACTTATAAGTTCCGAAAAAACCTATCTTTTTCAAATTGGAAAGCACAAAATCTTAAATATCATAAAAAAAGAGAGTAGAATCACTTACCAAGAGAATCTTCACTTGATAAAAGGAAAAGAAATTGAAGATTTTATGGAGAACGATAACGCAGTGTTTACACAAGAACAAATTAGTGATGCCATTAATAAACTACCCAATGATTGCCAACAAGTTTTAAATCTCCATTACTTTAAAGAATATGGAATGGACAGTATTGCAAGAGAATTGAATTACAAAAATGCAGATACAGCAAAGTCTAAAAAATCGGTTTGCATGAAGCGATTAATTAAAGAATTGTCAAAACTAAAAATGCTTTTTATAATCTAAATGAATATACCAGAACAACATATCGGTTTATTTGATGCATATTTCAACAATACGCTTTCTGAAAAAGAAGTAAAAGAATTTGATGCTCGTTTAGTTTACGAGAGTGAGTTTAAAGAACAATTTGAAACATACAAGCAGGTTGTTAAAGGAATAAAACCCCATTTTAGAAATGAGCTGAAAAATAAGCTAAAGCAACTGGATGAAGCTTTAGATAAAAAAACGAAAGTAGTTCCAATAACGAAAAACAACAAATTAAAACAACTCTATTTAGCGATTGGTTCTGTCGCAGCTATATTAATTATTGGTATTGTGCTCCATTTTTCTACGCAAAACAGTACAAGTAATTTAGTTGCTCAATATTGGCCAACAGAAGAAGGTTTACCTGTTAAAATGAGCACAAAAGGTAAGTTTGATGCTGCTATGAACGCTTTTAAACAAGCACAGTGGCAAAAAGCAGAAATGTTATTAGAGCAGATTGACTCTGATACTTCTGATTACTTTATAGGTGTAATTAATTTTGAACAAAAAGAATACAAGAATGCTGTAGTTTCTTTTGAAAGTGTTCCTGAGAATTCTACTTGGCACCAGGAAACTGAGTTTAGATTGGCGTTGGTTTATTTGCAAATGGGAGAGTTTGAAGAGGCGAAAGCTATTTTACAAACGATTAAAAACTCTCATTCAACCTACCAAAAACAAGCAGCAAAAATTTACCAAAACTTATAACGCTACTTGTATTAGATATTCCTCAAAAAGGAATACTTTTTTAACATCCTAGGCATTAAATAAAAAAGACGGTCTTTTACCCACAAGATTAATACGATACATTTCTGTTAATTACTAAAAATAGTGATTAACAGAAATATAATGGTTGGTTTGAAAAGAATTTTAATTTTTTTTTCATTTCTCACTTACCTTTTAGTTTTTGAGTTGATAGAAAGGAAATAATTAATCAATAAAAACTAAAAAATTATGTCAAAACCAGGAACATGCCCTTCATGTGGCAAAAAAGGCACTTTATCAACTTGTAAAAATTGTAACACAACTAAATGTTTTAGTTGTTGGCAAAAATCAGGAGGAACAAGTCAACCATGTCCAAATTGTGGAAAGAAAGGGCAAATTCACTAACTTAAAAAAAATATTATGGCAACTTATGATGTAAAGTATAAAGTAGGTAATACATCTACGGGGAGAAAATTACAATTACAAGGAGGTAGTGAAAGTGAAGCTATTTCAAAGTTAAAACAACAAGGTAGTGTACCAAAAGACGCTAGTGTAACAATTCTATCGATTAGAAAAGCTTAATCTACATAAAGCGACAGTGAAATCTGTCGCTTTTCATCTAACAATATAATATAAACCTATGAATTTACTAGCAGGGAAAGTTGCTGCAGTAATGTATCTTATCATTACTGAGCATGATAATCAAAAAATAAACAAACAGAGTAGTATGATACTCCCCATTCGTAGGACAGAATAAAGTTAATATTAATATATCAAGATGCTAATGCTTTTAGATAATACATTTCATCGGGAGGAACTTTTCCTATTTCAGTATGTCTTCTTTCTTGATTATAAAACGTTACGT
>JAJRQQ010000013.1 GCA_024280155.1 Bacteroidota bacterium | reverse complement strand
GTGATGATATCATGTTGAAATTTATGGTTGTTGCCTTAACTGCTTATGGTATGGCAACATTTGAAGGTCCTTTATTATCTTTAAAATCTGTTAATACATTGTCTCACTTTACCGATTGGACAATTGCTCACGTTCACGTTGCAGGACTTGGATGGAACGGTATGATGACATTTGGTATTCTTTATTGGTTATTCCCAAGAATCTTCAAAACAAAATTATATTCTAAAAAACTGGCAAACCAACATTTCTGGATTGCAACGTTAGGTATATTACTTTATGCAATTCCAATGTATATCGCAGGATTTGTTCAAGGTTTAATGTGGCAAGATTTTAATCCTGACGGAACATTAGTTAATGGAGAATTCCTAGACACAGTAACTGCATTAAAACCTTATTACATGTTACGTTCTCTAGGTGGATTATTATTCATTTATGGAGCTTGTATCTTGTTTTACAACTTAATAATGACTGCAAAGTCAGGTAAGTTAGTTGCGAATGAAGAGGCAGAAGCTGTAAACATGAGAGACTCTACTGCAAAAGAACCAGGGAAACATTTCTGGCACAGATCAATAGAGAAAAAACCAATACGTTTCTTAATTGTTACTTTATTAGTAGTAGCTGCAGGTGGTATTGTAGAAATTATTCCTACGATGATTGTTGACAGTAATATTCCTACTATTGAACAAGTTAAACCTTATTCAGCACTAGAATTAGAAGGTAGAGATTTATACATCCGAGAAGGTTGTGTTGGTTGTCACTCACAAATGATTCGTCCACTTCGTTTTGAAACAGAACGTTATGGTGAATACTCTAAAGCAGGTGAATTTGTTTATGATCATCCATTCTTATGGGGTTCAAAAAGAACAGGTCCAGATTTAGCACGTGAAGGTGGTAAACGAAATAATAAATGGCATTATGAACATTTAATTCGTCCGAAAGATATTTCTCCAGGTTCAGTTATGCCTGCATATCCTTGGATGAATGAAAATGAATTAGATTTATCTATCATTGACAAGAAAATTAGAGCAATGCAAACACTTGGTGTTCCTTATCCTGTAGGATTTGATCAAGAAGCAAAAGCTGCGGCAGAGAAACAAGCAGCAGAAATTGCCAAAAACATTGCACAAGACTTGTACGATAATCTTCCAGATGCTGAAAAGAAAAACTTCAACGTAAAAGAAATGGGCGCAAATCTTCAAACAAAAGAAATTGTAGCGATCATTGCATACTTACAACGTTTAGGTACAGACATCAGTGCTGTTGAAGAAGAATTAGAATAAGAAATAAAATGTTAAGATATATAAAACATAATCTAACGGGAATTGATGGGGTTGAAATATACCCTATCATTTCGCTATTGGTCTTTGTATTGGTTTTTGTAGGTGTATTTGTTTACGTTGCAAGAATGAAAAAACAAGATATAGATGAATTAGGTAATATACCTCTCGAAGATAACGTGATAGAAGATCAACAAAATAAATCATAGAATATACTAAATTTTTAACCATGAATTTAAAAGGACATATTTTACTTATCGCTTTTTCAATATTAGCGTTTGCAAGTAACGCTCAAGATGGAGAAGGGTTATTCAAATCTAAATGTAGCATGTGCCACATGCTTGGAAAAGATGGAACTGGTCCAGACCTGAATGGCGTTAAACAGAAATGGGAAGATGCAGGTGAAGGAGACTTCCTTTATGAATGGATGACTAACTCTACAGAGTTAATCTCTTCAGGAAAAAGTAAGGTGGCCGTAACATCAGGTGAATATAGTGCTATCAGTATGCCACCTCAAACATTGTCAAATGAAGAAGTTGATGCAATTCTAGCTTATGTTGACGCATATGCACCAGCTCCTAAACCAGAACCGGTAGCAACTACAGATGTAGCACCAACAACTGAAAAAGAAGTTGTCTATGTTGCGAATTACAATAAAAATATCAAACTGTTTTATTGGTTAATTATTGCTTTAGGTGTTCAATTCATGGCAATCTTGATGATTTCTAATTCATTGAAATCATTAATCTCAATGAAACAAAAACTAGGTGATAATGCAAAAGCAATCATAGCTTTGGTTGGATTGTTTGGAATAATGGCCGTTAACAACACTTCTCATGCATTGAGTTTCATGAAACCAGGTATGGCTGAGGAAAATGCACCATGGCTAATTGTTGAAGATTTTGACATTACTGCAATGGTTATCTTAAATGTTATTTTGTTGTTTGTATTATTACATTTCAAAAAAACATTCATGGATATAAATGCATCTTTAAGACCAAACAGTAATGTTGTCGTTTCTAAAGATGGAAAAGTTACGAAGCGAAAAGAGAAAAAGCTTAATGACATTTTAACAGGTGCTGTTGACATTGAAGAAGAACATACAATTTTGATGCATCATGAATACGATGGCATTAAGGAGTTAGACAACAATCTTCCACCATGGTGGGTATGGATGTTCTATATGACAATCATTTTTGCTGTAGTTTACTTATCGGTTTACCATATCTTTGGTTCAGCAGATACGCAAATTGAAGAGTACGAACATAGCATGGCGTATGAAAATGAGTTGGTTCAAAAATATAGAGCAGAGAACAATATGCTTATCGACGCTTCTAATGTTGAATTAATAACAGATAAAGCAGAATTGGACAAAGGAAAAGTTATCTTCGAAACAAACTGTGCGGTTTGTCATAATCCAAATGGAGAAGGAAATATCGGTCCTAACTTGACTGATGCTGCCTGGATTTATGGTTTTGATATATCCGAAGTATTTACTACAATTAAAGATGGTACAACGAAAGGTATGCCTGAGCATGCTTCTAAATTGAATCCAGCCCAATTACAACAAGTATCGTCATTTGTGCTTAACCTACAAGAATTTGATGGAGGAAAAGCTCCTGAAGGGGACAAGATGGAAGCTGGAAACAGTTCTGTAGTAACTGAAAAAGCAACCTTATTAACTAGCGAAGCTGATTTGTCTGCTGGTAAAGATATTTTTAATGTAAACTGTGTCGTTTGTCATATGTCGAATGGTGAAGGAAGTATCGGTCCTAACTTAACGGATAAAGCTTGGGTTTATGGTTTTGACATCTCTGATGTATTAAACGTAATTAAAAATGGTACCGAAAAAGGAATGCCAGAACATGGATCAAGATTTGATCAAACAGAATTAGAACAAGTATCTTCATATGTTTTATCCTTGCCGCCTTTTGACGGAGGGAAAGCTCCTGAAGGGGATAAAGTCGAGTTGTAATTTTAATAAGAAAATTAAACACACATCCCCGATTCAATTTGAATTGGGGATTTTTTTCCAAAAAACAATATCATGGCTGATTACGAAGAAGTAAAAGGTGACGAAGAAGAGTACAGAGATCATATATCTACTGTAAACGAAGATGGTAGTAGGAAATGGTTATATGTCAAAAAACCAAGTGGAAAATGGTTCAATAGGAGGCAGATTGTTAGTTACTCATTACTATTATTATTGTTTGCTGCACCACACATCAAGATCAATGGTCATCAATCAATTCTGTTCAATATTCTCGAACGAAAATTCGTTATTCTAGGTAAAGTATTTTGGCCGCAAGATTTTTTCCTATTTGCAATATCTATCATTATTGGCGTTGTTTTTATCATAACCTTTACAATTATCTACGGTCGTATATTTTGTGGATGGATCTGTCCGCAAACCATATTCATGGAAATGGTTTTCCGTAGAATAGAGTATTTCATTGAAGGAGATTGGACGCGTCAAAAAAAACTAAACAAAGGTCCTTGGAATGCTGAGAAGATTCGAAAGAAAGTAATCAAGCACACATTGTTTTGGATTGCCTCTTTCCTCATAGCAAATACATTTTTAGCCTATATTATCGGTTCAGATGAATTGTGGAAAATTCAGACAGACCCTTTAGGTAAACATATCGGTGGTCTGATTGGAATAATCATTTTTACTTCAATGTTCTATCTTGTTTTCAGTATGCTTCGAGAACAAGTTTGTACAACTATTTGTCCTTACGGTAGGTTACAGGGTGTTCTTTTGGATGAGAGTACAATGCTCGTTGCTTATGACCACAAACGTGGAGAAGGTGAAAAAGGTCGAGCTAAATTTCGTAAAAATGAAGATCGCGAAGAATTAGGTAAGGGAGACTGTATTGATTGTAATCAATGTGTTGTAGTTTGTCCAACAGGAATTGATATACGAAATGGTACGCAATTAGAATGTGTTAATTGCACAGCATGTATTGATGCCTGTGATCACATGATGGGAAGTGTAGGATTAGAAGAAGGATTAATTCGTTTTGTTTCAGAGAAAGGCATCAAAGAGAGAACAGGTTTTCAATGGACAAAAAGAGCTATCTCTTACACTGTGTTACTAACAGGAATGATAGTTCTGTTGGTTTTCTTAATGATGACTAGAAAGGATTTTGAAACTACTATTCTACGACAAAGAGGTTCAACCTATCAAACAACTTCTGGTGGTAGAATTAGTAATATTTTTGAAATCAATTTGACCAATAAAACGCAGGTTGACTATAAAATAAAACTTCAAGTAGAAAACTCTGAAGCGACAATCGATTTAGCGGTTAAAGATATAACCCTCCCAAAAGAAGGAAGATTAAAAGAACGTTTTGTCATGAAGTTACCCATGAAAGATATCCATAATGGTAAAGAGATAATTACTGTTTTGATTCTTGGGAACGGAGAAGAAATACAGCGTGTTAAAGTTAAATTTATTGGACCATTATTATAACTAAATTATGAATTGGGGAAAAGGAATAGCAATTACACTTGGTGCGTTTATCATATTTATCACCTATATGGTAATTCAACAAATGTCAACAAATATCGATTTGGTGAGTGAAAATTACTACATCGATGAAATCAATTATTCTTCAGAGTTGAAAGCAATTAATCGAGATCGGAAATTTACATCTCGTCCAAAGGTTAGTCAAACTGAAAATCATTTGATGATACAGTTCCCTTCTGATTATGAGATGACAGATATAAGTGTAAACTTGAGACGTCCAAATGATAAAGATGCAGATAAAATGTTTACTGTGGAAGGAACAAAAATATTTCTGATTGAAAAAGAGCAACTCAATAAAGGGAATTATCAAATTGTAATATCCTATGAAATTGATGATACTCTTTACATTCAAAAGAAAAAAATTGTCATCTAATGGAAGAATTAATTGAGATAATAATCATTGGATTCTTAATTGGTTTAGGTTCCAATTTTCATTGTATTGGAATGTGTGGGCCAATTGCATTAGCTATCCCCGTGAATCGAAAGAATAATTTAACCATTCTTTCGGGTGCATTACAATACAATATTGGTCGTGTCATAACCTACGCAATTCTTGGTCTTATTGTTGGCACAATCGGACTTACTATAAACACCTTAGGAGTTCTTCAGTGGTTAAGTATAATTTCAGGAATTGGATTAATCCTTTACGCTTGGAAAAAGTATATCGGTAACCTATTGCCTTTCAAAAACTCAAAATTCTCCATTCAACCTCTTTTAAACAAAGGGTTAGGAAAAGTAATTCGCTCAAAAAATCCGTTACGACTTTTCTTTTTAGGTTTCTTAAATGGTTTACTTCCATGCGGGATGGTTTTTGTCGCTTTAACAAATGCAATTCTCACTGGAGATATAATTCCGAGTGCAATTGCAATGATTGCATTCGGAATAGGAACGCTACCTGCAATGATTGGTGTAGTTTTTATGATGAACAAAATTACACAGCAAACAAGGCAAAAAATGACTCGACTAGTCCCTTATTTGTTAACAATTGTTGGATTGTTAATCATTCTTCGTGGACTTAATCTCGGTATTCCGTACATCAGTCCAAGTGTAAAAATGATTGAGAAGAAAATGGACACTAAAGAAGGTGAGGCAGAACCTCAAACGGAACAAACCATTCAGATGGATTGTTGTCATAAATAGACCTCACTAGTACCTCACATAAACAACCTTCTTAGTTTTAAAAAATTCTTGCTCGAAAATCTTATTTAAGTCAAAATACTGAACGGCCTTTTTAACCATTTTCATTTCTTCGGTTAAATCACCCCCTTTTAGGTAAAGAATGCCATTTTTGAATTGGTTTTTATTCTCTTTTAAGAATTTACCTTTGGTCCATTTTAGAAAAGCAGGCATTGCAGTTACGGCACGACTCACAATGAAATCGAATTTTTCATCAATTTTCTCAGCACGTTCATGAACACCTCTTACATTCTTTAATCCGAGAGAATGTGCAACCTCATTGACTACTTTTATTTTCTTACCAATAGAATCTACCAATAAAAAATCACATTCAGGAAAAAGAATTGCTAGAGGAATACCTGGAAAGCCTCCACCTGTTCCAATGTCCATAATTTTTGTTCCTGGAACAAAAGAATGAATCTTTGCAATAGCTAGTGAATGTAAAACATGTCGCTCGATGAAATTCTCCGTATCTTTTCGAGAAATGACATTAATCTGAGCGTTCCATTCTTCGTAAAGATCTTGCAACATCGAAAACTGTTGTTTTTGTAACTCCGTTAAGTTTGGAAAATGTCGCTCAATTAATTCAATATTATTCATCAGATGGTATCTTTTGTTTTTTCAATCAAATTTGCTAAAAAATCTCTCGCCCTAAACAACTGAGCTTTAACCGTCCCAAGAGGAAGGTCGAGTTCTTTAGAAATTTCTTCGTAACTTAATTCTTCAAAATATCTTTTTTCAACCAACAAACGATAACGAGGCTTTAGTTTACTCACCAACTCTCTCATGTGTTTTACTTTCTGCTTATGCATCACTGTTTCTTCAGGATCTCTTGTCGTACTTTTTGCATCAAAAAAAATAACTTCTCCATCACCAGTTTTAATTCCAGTATCCATTGAGGTTACTTTAATTCTCTTTTTTCGTAAAAAATCTATGCAATTATTAGAGGCTATTTTATACAACCAAGTAGAAAAAGCAAAATTTGGAGAATATTGTTCCAGTCGATTAAAAGCCTTCGCAAACGCCTCAATTGTTAAATCATCGGCATCATCTGTATTGCCAACCATCTTCAGCATCATATAATAAATTGATTCTCTGTATCTGTCCATCAATGAAGCATAGGCAGATTGATCCCCCTTTATTGCTGCTTGAACATGCACTAAGTCTTTTTTTCCTTTCTCCGATAAATGAGAATTATCTACCATTTGTTCAGTCCTTTTTTTTCAATTGAGTAATACAGAATTGGAGCAAATATTGCGTACAGAATATCCAAAACTGGAATAAAAATAATGAATGATTTCTCTTTTAACTTTCGCATTGCCAATCCTAAAATCAACCACTTTACGAGAAAGATAAAACCAAAAATAGAAAGTGAAATCCATCTAAAATCTTCATCCAACATTAAAAATACAAAAGAGGACAACATCAATAACAAGGTCAATGGATATATTCCTAACATCACTTTATTGATAAAGGTATATTTTATCGAAGTTGTGAAATGTCTTGACTTCTGATTCATCCATTGCTTCCATGTTTCAGGAGGTTCGGAGAAACAAAATGACTCCTCTTCAACATTAATTGTATAGTTATTATTCTTTGCGGCTTCTTGAATAAATAAATCATCATCTCCTGAAGAAATTGAATAATGAGATTTAAAACCACCGACTTGATTAAAAACTGTTTTTGTATAAGCCATATTACGACCAACCCCCATGTATGGAATTCTAGCTTTTGCAAGAGATAAATAATTCATCGCAATCCAAGCAGTATCAAACCGAATTAATTTATTTACCCATCCCTTTCGTTTTGTGTAAGGACCATAACCTAGAACAATATGTTTTTTATCTGTAAAATGTTTTGACATACTTTGCAACCAGTTCAAAGAATTCGGTTTACAATCTGCATCTGTGAATAATAAACGATCAAATTTTGCCCCCTTAACCCCGACTGTTATCGGTAGTTTCTTGCCGTATTTTAAATGGACACTTTTCTCTATCTCAATAATTTTCAAATGCGGGTATTGCCGTTTGTATGCATCTAGAATATATTTTGAATCGTCTGTAGATTGGTGATTAATTACAATCACTTCAAAGTTTTGATAGTTTTGTTCGAGGATAAGTGGGAGATGATTGAAAATATTCTCCGATTCATTTCTCGCAGCAATAATTACAGATACTCCTTCTTGTGTCGTAGGAATTTCCTTATTCTTATAAAAAGCTAAACGACTATATATGAAAACAATATACAAAAACTGAATCCCTGAAACAGCACAAAAAAACCAAAATATATTGGTTTCAAAATACGAATCAAAATCGGGTAAAAATTTTTCCATTACAATTGCTTTATACAAATATGCGTGCTTTCCTAAATAGATTTATCTTTGTTGTTTATATTTATCAACAATTTTATGCACTTTAAACTAGAACTTACTGATAATCAGTCAAAAGCAAGAGTCGGAACTTTACATACCGACCACGGTGTAATTGAAACACCTATTTTTATGCCTGTTGGAACAGCAGGAACGGTAAAAGGTGTGCATCAACACGAACTAAAAGAAGACATCCAAGCGCAAATAATTCTTGGAAATACTTACCATTTATATTTACGCCCCGGATTAGATGTAATTGAACCGGCAGGAGGTTTGCATAAATTTATGAATTGGGATGGACCAATTTTAACAGACAGTGGTGGATACCAAGTTTATTCACTTTCTGGTGCACGAAAAATAAAAGAAGAAGGCGTTACTTTTCAATCTCACATTGATGGAAGTTACCACGTTTTTTCTCCAGAAAGAGCCATTGACATTCAACGTTCAATTGGGGCAGATATTATTATGGCTTTTGACGAATGCACACCTTATCCATGCGAATACAATTATGCAAAACGTTCTATGCACATGACCCATCGATGGTTGCAAAGATGTTTTAACCAAATGGATAAGACAGAACCGTTGTATGGACACGAACAGGCACTTTTTCCTATTATACAAGGAAGTACTTACAAAGATTTGAGGACAGAATCTGCAGAAACAATTGCCTCACACGATGCCGTTGGGAATGCCATTGGCGGACTTTCTGTGGGAGAACCAGCGGAAGAATTGTACGAAATGACTGATCTAGTGTGTAACATTCTCCCAACTGAAAAACCACGTTATTTAATGGGGGTTGGGACGCCTGCAAATATTTTAGAATGCATCGCATTGGGTGTTGATATGTTTGACTGTGTAATGCCTTCAAGAAACGCACGACATGGAATGTTATTTACTTCAGAAGGTGTAATCAATATAAAAAATAAAAAATGGGCGAAAGATTTTTCACCGATAGATCCAAATGGAAGTTCTTATGTTGACACAACTTACAGCAAAGCATATTTACGACATTTAGCTCATTCTAAAGAGCATTTAGCGGTTCAAATTGCAACCATTAACAATTTAGCATTCTATTTATGGTTGGTAAAAGAGGCTCGACGAAGAATTAAAGCGGGCGATTTTGTTTCGTGGAAAAACAGTATGATTCCAAAACTGAGTAACCGACTGTAGATGTTCAAAATCATTGATAAATATATCATTAAAAAGTTTTTAACCACTTTCTTCTTCATGATGGGAGTGATTATGATTTTGGCGATGGTGTTTGACATTGCTGAAAAAATGAGTGAGTTTTTAGAAAACAATGCAACCATGTATGAGGTTGTTTTTGAATACTATGTAAACTTTCTGATGTTTTACGGCAACATGTTTTCTTCAATGATTATTTTTGTTTCTGTCATCTGGTTTACTGCAAAAATGGCACAGGACACTGAAATTATCCCTATTTGGAACAGTGGTCGCCCCTTTGGACGTTTTATTCGCCCTTACTTAATTGCGGCATCTTTATTAATGTTTATTTCCCTTGGTTTTAATCATTTTATTATTCCACATTCCAATAAAGTTAGACTCAATTTTGAAGACAAATACTATCGTAATACGATTTCTGTTTCAAATTACCATGCAGAATATCCTGGACATGAAGTGGTTTATTTTTCTAATTACAATGGAGACAACAATCAAATAAGCAATTTTGTTGTTGAGAAATGGAACGATAAAAATGAATTAATCTCCATTATAAAAGCAGGAACAGCGATTAATGTTCCTGGTTCAAAAGAATGGCAATTAAACAATTATTATGAGCGAATTGTTGGTTATCCCAACGATAAATTAATTGAAGGAGCATCCAAAGACACCACTTTTCAATTCAGTATTGATGAAATGGCAACTCGTGAGAATGTTGCTGAAGCCATGGATTATTTTGAATTAAAAAAATTCATTGAACGAGAACGAAAAAAAGGTTCCGCAATGGTCCCAACTTATGAAGTTGAACTCTATCAACGCACCTCCTACCCTTTTGCAACTTATGTTTTGACAATTATCGGTGTTGCAGTTGCAAGTAAGAAAAAACGTGGAGGAGTTGGAATAAACATCGCTTTAGGATTAGGTATAATCTTTATATACATCTTCGCGATGAAAGTAACAACAGTTGCAGCAATGAATGTTGGATTCCCCGCTTCTATTGCTGTTTGGGTACCTAATATTTTATTTGGAGGAGTAGCTTATGTTCTGTATCGAAATGCGAAGAGATAAAGAGAAAATGAGATTTAGTTAAGTAGAACTACTTAATTTTTGAAAAAATAATTAGTACTCCATCTTTTTTATTAGATTATCGCGTATGAGATACAGGACATCGTACGATACTTCTATAAAACACTTGTACAGGAAAGGATTAGAAGAAATCATTCCTATTAAGTTTAGAAAAAATATTTCTCGTTCAACTATTCATAGATGGAAGTGAAAACAATAACCACCTTGTCGATAGTTACGTTAGTAAAATACCACATTTACAAAAGATACGGGCGCTACATGATATTAGGTTTGGAAACACCCAAGTTGAAGCTCATTTTAGAACATTAAAATACAATTGGCTATACAGAAAGCAAATAAATGACCTTGAACATTTGCAATATGAGTTAGATATTTACGTCAATGATTTTAATGAATGCAGACCAGCACATGCATTGAAAGGAATGACTCCAGCAGAAACTTACAACGAAGATGAACATTACCTCACTCCAAAAAGAAAAAGGGAGCAAAAAAAAGCGAGAAAAGATTGGCGAATAAGTAATAAGTGTAATGCCTGCGATGCTTGTTCATTCAAAGAAAAAATTGGGTTTGATGATTACTTTATTGTAAAATAATCCAATCAAAATATAAATTTACTGTGAAAATTTAAGCATTTGAAATAAATGTGCAAAGAGCTTATAAAAAAAAATCAAGTCAACCTCTTTAACCATGACTTGGCACCTTATTTAAAATCGAATTGATATTAAATAGAAGAAAGTGCAGTAGGTATTTTTTTATACTAGAAATAACAATGATCAATTTTAAAATATTGCAAAATAATCCTATATTTGGTTATGTTCCTTATTAGGAACGCATTTGAAAAGGATTAATTAAGCGCGTAAGAGAGTGTCTATGGAAGATTGCATATTTGGTGAAGAAGGTTCAAGTCCCGCCTCGAGTACATTTGTTGTTATTGATGACATTGAATTCACAAAATAGATGAAGTTCTCCTATTACATATCTCTGATATTATTAACCTGCTTCAATTTGAACGCTCAAGAAAATCTTGTAGAGATGAACATTAATAATTCGACTCTTTCTCAGGTAAGTAATTCACTCTATTGGATAGGACAATTTAATAACGGTATTGCCCAAATTTCGAAAAATGGATATTTCGGTTTGGTTGATAGTACTGGAAGTATTCTGTGTGAGCCAAAATTTGATGAGATTTTTGACTTTGAAGGTGAAATTGCCAGAGTAGTACTAAATGGTGAAATGGGGATTATTAATAGAGATGGTTTAATTGTGCTAAAACCTTCGATGAAATCACTAAGGTTTTTTGAGAATGGAATCTCCGTTTATGAAGATGGTAATTCTAAGAAGGGACTTATTGACCTAAATGGAGTTCGTGTAACAGAGGCTATATACGATTATATCAGTGATTTTCATGAAGGAAAGGCGTCATTTAAAAAGGATGAAGCATTTGGCTTTATTACAGCTGAAGGTGCAGAATTCACAGTTTCAACAGAAGGCCTTGGTGAAACGATATTACTCAAACATGGTACTTGGTATATTGGTAATAAACTTGAAAAAAGTACGATGTTTCAGTTCAACGAGTCCTTGGCAATTTCTTCGGTAAAAGAAAGAGACTCATTCAAATATGGATTTATAAATGAGGAAAATCAATTTGTAGTTGAACCCAAGTATGATTGGGTAAGTCCCTTTTTTAAAGAATATGCACCAGTTAAATGGGGAGATAAATGGGGAGTTATTGATAAGTCAGGTGATGCAATAATACCTGCCATCTATGATTTTATCTCTTCTGCTGATAGTTTTTTTATTGTTTCACTTAATGATAAATGGGGTGTTATTGATAGAAACCAGAAGTCCATTATTTCTATTAAATATGGAAAGATCGAATATTTAGGAGAAGATCTGTACGCAGCTTTAGATCTTGAGGCAAAGCTTCACCCTAAGTCTTTGCATGCTAAAAGTAACATTGATAGTCAAAAAAACGGAGCTTGGGGAGCTGTTGATTCTAAAGGAACGATCATAGTGCCGTTCGAGTATGAAAAAATTTCTTGGAATGGCGTTGTTGGGAGTGTTAGTTTCTTATTTGAATCATTGCCAGAACCTACGTCAATCCCTATCTCTACTGACTTATACTTGTACATGTTATTTGACGTAAATGGGATAAATAGCGAACACTTTTATTCTTATCAAATTTTCAATGTTGGATTTACTGAAGTACCAGATATAGAAGTAAATAATGTTAATTACACATTTGATTGGCAACCAATGAAAATATTGGATTCAGGATATGTCTATTTGAATCAAAATGGAGAGATAGCGATTAACAATGTGTATGGATATGCCGAGACCTTTCAAAATGATTTGGCTGTAGTAGGCGAACTAATCTCAGAAGGTCAAGATAATAGATTTAAGGTGTTAATTTCTAAAGGAATGATTGATAGAAATGGAGAAGTAATTATTCCAATAGTTTATCAAGAACTAGTAAACCATTACAATAGTTATTACTTGGTTAAGACGAATGAAAAATGGGGTGTCATTAACAGAGAAAATAAATTCATTGTACCTCAAGAGTTTGATCAATTAAAAAGTGCAACTGGAGGCTTAATAACTCAAAAATTGGTTGCCACAAATTCAGGAAAATCTGTTTATGGCTTCGTAGATCTTCTAGGAAAGGAATTAATACCTCCGATATATGATAAAATGTATGAGATCAATTCAAGTTATTTGAAAGTCACCTTAAATAATGAAACATTTATCATTGATAAAAGAGGGAGCAAGATTAATAGATAAAAATTAAAAATTATGAGTACCACACATCAAATCTTGCTTTGGATGTGGTAAATGACATTTAAACTCTTCGAAGCATGAATCTGCCATTTCTTTTATTATATCTTGATCTTCAGACTCTTTAAGTGATCTAGACGAAGTTTCTTCATATTCCTTTTCAGAATTGATGTGTGAATTGAAAGTTTCAAACCCTGCTAACATCCCTATTTCAAAACTCTTATTATTTGACTCATTAAAATGCTGTAGAGTCTTGAATTGCATAAGTCCAATAATCATAGATTCTAAATCATCTTCAATATACTGAGGCT
>JAJRQQ010000104.1 GCA_024280155.1 Bacteroidota bacterium | reverse complement strand
TACACGAGGTGAATACTGCCAGAAAGTAGCTGTATAACTATTTCCTTCTCCAGAGATAGCATCATCTTTCTCTTGCCCTTGAAAAGAATAACGGTAACTATTTTGTGTTTGTCCATGCCTACCATCCATTAACATCCCGAACGGAGAATAATCATAACAACTCACTACATCAACAGTATTATAATCAACACAATTTAAAAGAGTATTTTCAAAAATGGGATATACATCTGTTCTATTCACAGGTCTAATATACAAAAAATCCCAATCAACTTTCGTTCATTGGGATTCATTTATTTATAAAATATTCTTAATTAACCACCGAAATCATCGAAACGGACATTTTCAGCAGGTACTCCCCATTCGTCACACATTTGAACAACAGCGTTATTCATCATTGGTGGACCACAGAAGTAATATTCAATATCTTCGGGTGCGTCATGTTGTTTCAAGTACTGATCGATTACAGCATTGTGAACAAAACCAACAAATCCATCACCTTCTTCATCATGAATATCTTTTTTGACTTTCCAGTTATCCGATTCTCGCGGATCAGATAAAACCAAATAAAATTTGAAATTTGGAAAATCTTTCTCTAAATCTCTAAAATAGTGAATGTAAAACAATTCTGCTCTAGAACGACCACCGTACCAATACGTCACCTTACGACCAGTCTTCATTGTTTTGAATAATTCATACAGGTGAGAACGCATTGGAGCCATTCCTGCACCACCACCGACGTAAAGCATTTCTGCATCAGACTCATTGATGAAGAATTCTCCATAAGGCCCTGAAATTATTGCTTTATCTCCTTCTTTTAAATTAAAGATGTAAGAAGATGCTATACCAGGATTAACATTCATCCAAGCATTTCTATCTCTGTCCCATGGCGGAGCGGCAACACGAACATTCAACATTACTCTTCTTCCTTCAGCAGGATAAGAGGCCATTGAATAAGCACGTACAATTTCCTCATCGTTCTTCATTACCAAATTACGAAGCGCAAATGGTCCTTCTGCCCAGTCTTTCTCAAATTTCTTTGGTTCACCTGGATGATCTTGAGGATGTGCAGTAACGTCCATGTCAGAGAATTTAACCTCACAAACTGGAATCTTAATTTGGATATATCCACCTGCTTTGTAATCCATATCTTCAGGAATTTCAACAATAAATTCCTTGATATAAGTTGCAACGTTGTAATTTGAAACGACTGTTGCTTCCCACTCTTTAATCCCAAGAATTTCTTCTTCGATTTCAATTTTCATGTTTTCCTTCACTTTGACTTGACAACCCAAACGTTTGTGAGCAGCAATCTCTTTTCGAGAAAAGTGAGGTTCTTCCGTTGGCAGAATACCTCCACCACCTTCAAGGACGTGACAAGTACATTGTACACAAGTACCACCTCCACCACAAGCAGAAGGTAAAAATATTCCATTACTACCAAGTGTACTCAAAAGAGTTCCACCACCATCAACTTCAAGGACACGTTCGCCATTATTGATATCTATAGTAATTTTCCCAGAAGGAGAAAGTTTTGCTTTTACAAATAATAGCATTGCTACAAGTAGCATTACAACCAATAAAAAAGCTGCTATTGCAATTCCTACAGTTAATCCCATTTTTATATTGCTTTATAAGTGTTTGTATTTATTGTTTGCGCCATTCCTTTATTGATTGGAGCTTCAATTGACCCTGTCTTAGAATCGTCTGCTGGTTTTTCAGAACCGTATTTGATCCCCATGAAACTCATGAAAGCAATCCCCATCAATCCAGTGATGATGAATGTAATTCCTAAACCTCTTAATGGCGCTGGAACGTTAGAATAACGAATCTTTTCACGAATTGCTGCAATTGCAACAATTGCAATGAACCAACCGATACCAGAACCTAAAGCGAAAGCAGTTGCATCACCTATCGTAGAATATTGACGATCTTGCATGAATAATGCACCACCTAAAATTGAACAGTTAACTGCAATCAGTGGTAAAAAGATTCCTAATGCTCCGTATAATGCAGGGGCAAACTTCTCAACCAACATCTCTACTAATTGTACAATTGATGCTACAACGGCAATGAACATGATGAATGACAAGAAACTTAAATCAATTTCTGAATAAGATGGGTCTAACCAAGCTAATGCGCCTTCTTTCAACATGTAGTTTTCTAAAAGGTAATTGACAGGAACTGTAACAACCAAAACAAAGATTACAGCAGCACCTAATCCAACAGCAGTTTTTACTGTCTTAGAAACGGCCAAATAAGAACACATTCCTAAGAAGTAAGCGAAAATCATATTTTCCGAGAAAATCGCTTTTACAAATATATCTAATGTACTTTCCATTTTTATATAATTTTAGTGGACTAGTGAGTCTCGATTAATGATTTATTTCTTGAACGTTGAATCCAGATAATAACACCTACAATAATCAATGCCATTGGAGGCAAAATCATCATGTTATTATTCATGTATCCCATTGCGTAAAGTCCAGTTTCTTCACCTGGTAAAGAATTACCAAAGATTTGAATTCCTAACAATGTACCTGATCCAAACAATTCTCTAAATACGGCAACTAATATAAGTAGACCAGCATATCCTAAACCATTCCCAACACCATCCATAATCGAAGGCCAAGGTTTGTTCGCCATTGCAAACGCTTCAAAACGCCCCATGATAATACAGTTGGTAATTATCAATCCAACAAAGACGGATAATTTTTCAGACACATCTGGCATGTATGCTTTCAGTACTTCGTTTACTATAATTACCAATGCAGCAACTACAACTAATTGAACAATGATTCGAATTCTAGAAGGAATTAAGTTTCTCAATAAAGAGATGATTAAATTTCCAAGTACCAATACAAAAAGTACGGCAACCCCCATTACAATTCCTTGTTCAACTTGAACAGTAATTGCCAATGCAGAACAAATTCCTAATACCTGAACAGTTACAGGGTTATTGTCCGTTAGAGGATCAGTAACAAGTTTTTTATTCTTCTTTGAGAATAAAGGCTCTTTTGGCTCTTTTGTTTTTACTTCTTCACTCATAACGATTTATTTTTTTAAATTATTAAAGTAAGAAACATAAGGTTCCAAACATCTATTCACCATTTCTTGTACACCAACTGATGTAATCGTACCACCAGTAATACCATCAATTTTTACGGGTTCAGTTCCGCTATTATTCTTTACAATCTCGAATTTAGTTGCTTGTCCACTTTCGTCAGAAATAGATTCACCTAACCATCTATTTACGAAGAAAGGTTGAGGTATCTCCGCACCTAAACCTGGAGTTTCACCTTTATGGCCAAATGATGCACCGATAATTGTTTTCATATCTTCGCCTACACAAATATTTCCCCAGATTGGTCCCCACAAACCATTTCCAACAATAGGAATGATGTATAGTGTTTTTCCATCTTTCTTTCCAATAAAGAGTGGGTAATTTTTATCTGCTTCAGAAAGTGTTTTATCCCTTCTTTCTTTTTTGATATCAACTGTAAAGGCGTTTGCGTCTTCTTTTACGTTTCCTTCAATATTTAAAACAAAAGCGTCGTCTAAGTTTACGTATTTATCAAATTCTTCTTCTGCATTCTTACGAGAAATATTATCCATTTCCTCAGCAGTCATCATTGCTGAAAGAATGTCAATTTTCTTTTTTACTTCTTCGTTTTTCTTTTGCATTGGCTTCAACCCAACGGATAACATCGCAAGGATGGCTCCAACGAAAACGACTAATACCACAGCAAAACCGAGTGTATATACGTTACTATCTTTATTAATTGCCATAATTATGTTGTTTTAAGTCTTTTTAGTCTTCGTTTAATATTCGATTGAACTACATAATGATCAATAATCGGTGCCATTACATTCATGAATAGAATTGCCAACATCACACCTTCTGGATAAGCTGGATTCAATACACGAATAAGGATTGCGAGCATCCCTCCAATTAAACCATATAATATTTTCCCTGTTGCTGTTTGTGAAGCCGTTACTGGATCTGTAGCCATAAACACTGCACCAAAAGCAAAACCTCCAATTACTAGATGGAAATGAGCAGGAAGCATTAAGAAATCATTCCCTCCTATTCCATTCAACATTAATCCCATTAAGTATCCACCGATAGTAAATGAAGCCATAATTCTCAACGAACCAATTCCCGTTGCGATTAGTATCAGTGCTCCAATTAAAATCGCAATTACAGATGTCTCTCCAATTGAACCAGGGATATATCCCATTAATGAATCCATGAACGAATAATTATTCGTGTACTCTGCTAAATTTTCAAAAACAGGTTTTTCTGACATGAAAGAAGCTAAATCTCCTAGAGCTGTCGAACCTGTAAAACCATCTACTGCAGTATTTTCAGTTCCAGCCATCCAAACTTTGTCTCCAGACATTGAAGTTGGGTAAGCAAAGAATAAGAACGCTCTCGTTAACAAGGCTACATTTAGAATATTCATTCCAGTTCCACCGAAAATTTCTTTTCCGATAATTACCGCAAACGCAGTAGCAACACCAACCATCCATAAAGGAACGTCAGCGGGCATAATTAAAGGAATCAACATCCCAGACACTAAAAACCCTTCATGTAAAGAATGACCATTTTTCATTCCGAAGATGAATTCAATCGTCAGACCAACACCGTAAGAAACGATGATTAAAGGTAAAACAACGGCAAGTCCTAAAAGAAATTTTTCTCCACCATTTGACCAGAAATCTAAACTTCTATCTCCAGCGGCAGCAACCATTTCCCAATGCCCTGTGTTATAAATACCGAAAAGTAAACAAGGAATCATGGCTACAATAACCATTATCATCGTTCTTTTCAAATCGACTCCATCTCTAATGTGCGTTCCTTTACTCGTTACGTGAGCAGGGGTGAATGCTAGAGTAGCGAATGATTCAAAAATTGGGTGCCATTTTTCAAGCTTACCACCTTTGGCAAACTTCGGCTCCATTTTGTGTACTATATTTTCTAAGAATTTCACAATAAAATCTTTTATTTAATTACATACATTCATCCGCAATAAGGTCTAAACCTGTACGGATTTTGTCTTGAATGTTTATTTTAGTTGTACATACATATTCACACAATGCAAAATCTTCTGGAGCTACTTCGTAGATTCCTAAATTTTCCATTCCATCAATATCATCCGTAATTGCAGCTTTCGTCAATTGCATCGGGAAAATATCAAAAGGGAACACTTTTCTAATTCACCTGTCATCACAAATGCTCTTTCCTCTCCATTTGTATTTGTATCCAAGCGGAAACGTTTTTTTGAAAATAAGAAAGTAGGAAATAGACGAGAATTAGAGAATTTATCGAAACCTAATCCCATCCAACCTGTTGTTAAAACAAATTTCAATTGGTTTCCTTCAGGAATCACTGTGATTTGATTTGAATAGAATCCTAAATGTCCGTCTTGGTCAATTTTATCACCTGTCAAAACATTTCCTGAAATAACACGAACGTTATCCGATGTGATTCTACCACTTAATATTTCAGAAACATTCGTTCCTTGAATTACTTCTACATAATTAGGGTCTTTAATTTCAGAACCTGTAATGGCTATGATTTTCTTTGCAGCATAAAAACCATTCAAGAAATATGAACCAATATTTACAACATCCTGAGCGTTAACAACCCAAACAAACTCACCTTTATTGACGGGGTCAATGTGATGAATTTGAGTCCCAACATTTCCTGCAGGATGCTTTCCGTAAATCTTATTTATTTCAACACCTTTCGCATCTGTAAAAGTTGAATTAGCAGGTAACTTACCATTCAAAGTTAAATGAACTTTACCTTCTGTTAATTTAGACAAAACATCAAGACCTGCTTGAAATTCTTTATTCTTTCCATGAAGAACAAAATCAAAATCAGGAGCAAGGAGAGAACTATCAAAAGCTGAAACAAAAATAGCTTTTGGAGCATTCTTTGGATCTGCAACAATATCCAAAGGACGTTGTCGCATATATGGCCAAAGCCCAACCGCTAACATTTTAGTTTTAACATCTTCTCCAGACATTCCGTTCACATCAATAGCTCCTATTGATTCTACCTCTTGATTTTCAGTTAAGCCGATAAGCACTTCGAGTATCTTACGCTTTTCACCACGTACAATTGCCTTCACAACTCCATTTACCGGAGATGCAAATTTAATTGACTCTTTGTATTTATCTTGAAAGACGATTGAACCAACTTTCACTGTTTCACCTTCTTTCACCAACATCTTTGGGGTCATCCCATGAAAATCCGATGGTTTTATGGATACCGTTTTCGGTAGAGAAACTTCAGCTTTCACCTTGTTCGCTACACCTACTAATCGGATATCTAGCCCTTTTTTAAGCTTTATTGTTTTAGACATGCATTAAAGCGTTTAAATTATTCTAAATGCAAAAATAAAAAATTCAATCTGATGTAGAAGAATGCAGTAAATGGATTTCCTCTTTTTACCTAGTTTAGAATCATTCTAAACTGCTTTTAGTGAGAAAAACTCAATAAATGCGGGTTATCTACTTTTTTATTTGTAATTTAATTGCATAATTTTTAAAATCAATATGAATACACTTATCACATCTGGTGTGAAAATAACGGTAACTACTCAATTTAGACAAGATTTTTCCTCTTTACTGAATGGAATTTTCTTTTTCAATTATCGGGTTGACATTTTTAATGAAAATGAATTTGATATTCAATTAAAAACAAGGCAGTGGTATATTTTCGACTCACTAAACGAAGCTTCGTTCGTTGAGGGCGAGGGTGTTGTAGGAATGACTCCAATTTTAAAACCTGGCGAAAGATATTCTTACACAAGCGGTTGTAAATTACAATCAGAAATCGGTTTTATGAATGGTTTTTACACCTTTGAAAACAAAAATGATGGAACTTTGTTTCAAGTTACGATACCACGATTTAGTTGGGAATTTCCAGGAAAAATGAATTAAGAAACTTCTCTATACTTTTCCTCCACCATTCATTTTAAAAATGCTTTTGGTGATCACCCCTCCTGCCAAAAGAACAATCAACGCTCCAGCAATTAGCATCCAAGATTTCTCTTCTTCGTTTTCAATCGATAGTTCGTTTTCACTCAAATCAGTTAATTCGATTTCCTCGAGATAAGTAACGAGGTCTTTATTTAACTGTTTCTTATCGTCTAATTCTTTTCGTAACTCAGCCAATAATACAGTCTGTTTATTCTTAGCAACCGTATCGTTCATGGCTCCATAAATATATTCTAACAACTCGACACCATCGTATTCGTCTTGGAGAAGGGAATTCTTTTTTGCAACATTTATTGAATTATTTACTTCAATAATAGCTGATTTAAAATCATCTGTTTCAACATAAAAACTAGCAAGATTAAAATAACTTTCACAAATTTGCCGAGGTCGATTCACCTCTATTCTTAATTCCAATGCTTTTTCAAAATACACTTTACTTGAATCAAACTCATCTGTCGTAAAAAAAACAATTGCTTTATTTGTATAGACGTGTGAAAGTTGAAGTTTAGAATCAGATTTTAATCCATAATAAATACTCTTATCTAAAAAAATCATTGATTCATCTTTATTCCCTCTACCCTGTTCCATCATGCTTAAATAAGAATATGCATTTGAAATGGACTGATATTTTTCATGTTTTATACATTCTTTCACATAACTGGACATTGTTATTTCTCCTTTCAGAGTATCACCTAATGCAAAGTATGCTTTTGCTAATCCAATTTGTCCATTAAATGAAGCTGTTGCATCTTTTGAAACTGAGCCAAAGTCCATGGAAGAAATATAAGATTCAATTGCGTTTGTATATTCGGAACTGATTGCATAACTGTTCCATATTTCATTTAAGATTTCAGAAACCAACTTGTAATCCTCGATCGATTTAAAATAAACCAATGCAGACTTTAAAAACTTTTTTGATTTATTTTGATTTCCTTTTCTTAAATAATAACTCCCCAGCCCATATTCGCCCATTGCGACAGAATAAGCAAAACTATTATTCTTTCCAGACAACAATAATTGAGAAGCTAACAACCTTAAACTGTCCAAGTCATTTAACTCATATTCAAACAATAAGGCGTAACCAATTTCCGTTTTCTTATGTAAATCATCCTCATTCTCAAATTGCTGATAAGACTTCTGCCCTATACTAAATATGGAAAGAAGAATAAAAATGAATAAAAAAAGATACTGTTTCATTTAAGTTTTGTTAATGAACCGTAAAATACATTGCAAGGATAAACAACATTGATTACTTTTGCAATATAATAAAAAACTTTTAACTCATGTCAAACGCACTTTTTAAAGTACCACAAGCAGTAAATGAACCAGTGAAAGCTTACGCTCCTGGATCAGACGAAGTAAACAGTCTTATCGCTGAATATAAAAGAATGTATAACCAAGAACCGATCGATGTACCGATGCACATTGGCGGTAAAGAAGTGAGAACTTCTACTAAAAAACCGATGTCTCCTCCACATGATCATAAAAAAATTGTTGGACATTATAATTTTGGCGATGAGTCTCATGTAAACCAAGCAATCGATGCTGCAATGGCTGCAAGAGAAGATTGGGCAAATTTACCTTGGGAACAAAGAGCTTCAATTTTCTTGAAGGCTGCTGATTTATTAGCAGGACCATTTAGAGACAAAGTGAATGCTGCGACAATGATGGCGCAATCTAAAAATGTAATGCAAGCTGAGATTGATGCTGCATGTGAATTAATTGATTTTTTCAAATTCAACGTTCAATACATGACTCAAATTTATAAAGAGCAACCAGATTCTCAACCAGGAATGTGGAATCGTCTTGAATATAGAGCATTGGAAGGATTTGTATTTGCTATTACTCCATTTAACTTCACATCAATCTGCGCAAACTTATGTGCTGCTCCTGCAATGATGGGGAATGTTGTTGTTTGGAAACCGGCTGAATCTCAGATGTATTCTGCTCAAGTCATAATGGAGCTTTTCGAAGCTGCTGGAGTACCTGCTGGAGTTATCAATTTGATTTCTGTTGATGGACCGGTTGCTGGAGATGTTGTTTTTAAACACAAAGATTTCGGCGGACTTCATTTCACTGGTTCAACTGGTGTGTTTCGACATTTATGGAGAGAAATGGGTGACAACATTGCAAAATATAGAAGTTACCCAAGAATTGTTGGAGAAACTGGCGGAAAAGATTTCATCATGGTGCACAAATCTGCAGAAGCAAAAGCAGTAGCAACAGCATGTACTCGTGGTTCTTTTGAATACCAAGGTCAAAAATGTTCTGCAGCATCTAGAGCTTATATTCCATCAAACATTTGGGAGGACACAAAGGAAATAATCATTGAACAAGTGAATTCTTTCAAAATGGGAAGTCCTGAAGACCCTTCAAATTTCATGAACGCAGTGATTGATGAAAGATCTTTTGATAAAATTGCAGCATATATTGATTACATCAAAGAGCAAGATGATGCTGAGATCATTGTTGGTGGTAATTACGATAAATCAAAAGGGTATTTCATTGATGCAACAGTGGTTGTTACAACTAACCCTAAGTTTAGAACAATCGTAGAAGAAATCTTCGGACCTGTTTTAACTATTTTAGTTTATGATGAGAATGAATATGAAGCTACTTTAGATTTAGTTGACTCAACTTCTGAATATGCATTAACGGGGGCTATTTTATCCAATGACCGCTATGCAATTAACCTTGCAATGAAAAAATTAGAAAATGCTGCAGGTAACTTCTACATCAACGACAAACCAACTGGAGCAGTTGTCGGTCAACAACCATTTGGAGGAGCTCGTGGTTCAGGAACAAATGATAAAGCTGGAGCACCAATGAATTTATTGCGTTGGGTTTCTGCAAGAACAATTAAAGAAACATTTATACCTGCAACGGATTATAGATATCCATTTTTAGGATAATCAAGTTTTGATAAAATAAAAAATGCGACCTGAAATCAGGTCGCATTTTTTTATTGCACTTAATTATAAATCTACAATTCTTTAATTGAATGTATAATTCCTTTCACTTGATGTTTATATTGATCTTTAGAAGATTCTAAAGTCCACCCCATCAATGTGTATATTCTTTCTTTACCAACAACATAAGCCGTAAAATAGCTAATTGGAAAAGAGATTCCCTGTACCTCTGCATCAAAAGAAAAAACACGTGCATCCATACCATTTATTTTTCTTTTTTCAACATCTGTCTGACTCGTTATCGTCATTCCAGCAGCAAATCCTGAAATTTGGATATCTGCAAAGTTATCTGCTACAGATAATTCTTCATTATAAATATCGCCCTCAACCATTGCATCAATAAATTCTTGCTTACCTTCATCAATCACGATAAAGTATTTCTCTTCTGCTAAATTATTGTACTGAAAAGAGGCATCTTGATTTAAACTTGTTGTAATAGAAAAACTTGATGGAATCCTTATTGAATAAGTATTATTTACTTTTTTTAAGTCCATTTCTTCGGTCGCAACATTTTCTACTTCAACTTGCTTCAGTTCATTCAATGTTTCTTGAATTTCTCTTAGTGATTCTGAGTTCCCCCCACAGCTTGTCAATGCAATAGCGAGTCCGAGAATAGTTAGTGATAAAAAGGTTTTTTTCATAATTGAAAATTAATTCGTTGATTTTAAGTTTTTAAAGATAAAAATAATTGAAAGAAAACCAATATTTCACAAAATAACAGAACAAAAAAGAAAGCGTAATTTACAATTACACTTTCTTTAATTTTACTCACTAAATTAGTTTATTTCAAACATTTGAAATAATCAAATGGCTCTTGGCAATCATCGCATTGATACAGTGATTTGCATGCCGTACTTCCAAATTGACTAATCATTTTCGTTTTTTTAGAATTACATTTTGGGCAAGGAACAATAAAAGGTTTTGCAAACAAAAGGCTTTTATCAGGTTCATTTTCCGGTGGAGCAATCCCATATTCCTTCAACTTAACTCTCCCTTTTTCAGATAACCAATCCGTTGTCCAAGCCGGTGAGAATTTCATTTTAACATCTACATTATCCATTCCATTCTCCGACAATTTAGATTTAATATCTTCGATAAAAACTCCAGTTGCAGGACAACCACTATATGTTGAGGTAATTTCAATTGTAACTTTAGAATCGATAATTTGAACCGTACGAACCACACCAAGATCTACAATTGAGATAACAGGTATTTCAGGATCAGGAACTTCTTCCAACAACTTCCATATTTCGTTTTCGCTCACCATCTTCTTCTTAATTCTTTACCATTTTGCATCTGGATATGCCCTCTGTAAGTATTGCATCTCAGTTAAAAGGTGACCTAAATACTCTGAATGCACTCCATTTCTAGAGCCTTTATGGAAATAACCATCTTCGGGGCGTGTTAATTTAGCTCTTTTTAAAACACTCGTTATTGTTTCATTCCAAGCCTCTTTAATTTCCTCAGGATTAACCGCAATTCCACTTTCAATCAAGGATTTATCACCATCATTAACATCAAACATATCATCTGAATATTTCCAAACCTTATTCAACGCATTTTGAATTTTGATTTTACTTTCCTCGGTACCATCCCCCAACCGAATCATCCATTCACTTGAATGACGTAAATGGTAAGTAACCTCTTTCAAAGACTTTTCTGCAAAAGCGGAAATGACTTCATTATTGCTTTTCACTAATTGTTTATAATAGTGAAAACTGAAAGCATCAATTAAGAAATTTCGAGCGATTGTATCTCCAAAATGACCATTTGGTCGTTCAGAAATCAATGTATTAAAGAATTCTCGTTCATTTCTTCTGAACGCAATCTCATCTTCATTTGTTCCACCTTCTAATTCAGCAATGTAAGAATACAACATCCTAGACTGCCCAAATAAATCCAATGAAATATTTGTCATTGCGATGTCCTCTTCGAGAATCGGTCCATTGCTACACCACTCTGCCATTCGTTGACCAAGAATCAAACTAGAATCTCCCAAACGGAGGCAGTAGTTTATTAAAGCTTCTTTATTTTCCATTTTTAAATATTTTTCGCACCTTCAGGCATTGTGTAGTAAGTTGCTTCTCTATAAATCTTATCATTTGAAGGATCGAAGAAAGACCCGTCTTCTTCAGGAACTGAAGCGATAATGTCTGCGTGTTTTACTACCCAAATACAAGTTCCTTCTTGTCTTCTCGTGTACATATCACGTGCATTTTGAAGCGCCATTTCTTTCCCCATTCCGTGAACACTGCCCACATGTTTATGTGCTAAACCGGGTTTACTTTGAATAAATACTTCCCAAATATCTCCTTGATTATCCATTTTATTTCTTTTTAAATTCTTAATCTTATTAATTATCCATTTTTTTCAGCGTAAGCAATTGCAGCTTCTCTCACCCATGCTCCATCTTCATGTGCTTTGATGTGATGTTCAATTCTGTCGTCATTACAAGGACCGTTTCCTTTTACAACGTTCCAGAACTCATCCCAATCAATTTCCCCAAAATCGTAATGATTTGTTTCATCATTCCATCTTAAATCTTTGTCTGGAATTGTCAAGCCGATAATTTCAGCTTGTTGAATTGTTTTATCGATAAACTTTTGACGCAATTGATCATTCGTTTCATTTTTAATCTTCCATTTCATTGCATTTTCGCTACGCGAAGAATCAGCATCATGAGGTCCGAACATCATGATTGAAGGCCACCAAAAACGATCTAAAGCATCTTGTGCCATTTGTTTTTGTTCAGGTGTTCCTTTTGCCATGTTTGAAATAATCTCATATCCTTGACGTTGGTGAAAACTTTCTTCTTTACAAATCTTAACCATTGCTCTAGAATAAGGGCCATATGATGTTTTTTGTAAAGAAACTTGATTTACAATTGCTGCTCCATCTACAAGCCAACCCACTGCTCCCATATCTGCCCAAGTTAATGTTGGGTAATTGAAAATGCTGGAATATTTCGCTTTTCTAGTTTGCAATTCATTGATATAAGTACTTCTGCTCTTTCCTAATGTTTCTGCTGCGGAGTATAAATACTGCCCGTGTCCAGCTTCATCTTGAATCTTTGCCAATAAGATTACTTTCGCCCTCAAACTTGGCGCTCTCAACACCCAATTTCCTTCAGGTTGCATTCCAATAACTTCAGAATGTGCATGCTGTGACATTTGTCGTTGCAAGTGCTTCCTGTAATCATCAGGCATCCAGTCTTTTGGCTCAATTTTTATATTTTCCTCAATTTTCTCAAGAAACTTCTCTAAATCAGACATATTATTGTTTGTTTTAATATTCAGTTCGCAATTTACGATTTTTAAATCATAAAAAACTATGACTAAAGTCATTATTCAAAATAATTTTATCCTTATTAATTTATTTTTTACATCTGTGAATTCGAAAAGCATTTAAACAGATAAAAATTCTATTTTTGTAAAACAGAACACATTTAAAGACTGCAATCAATGAATTTTAACACACTTCTTGTCAAAGAATTAAATAAAGAAACGGCAGACTCTGTTTCAATCACTTTTGAAATTCCTTCAAATTTAACGAAAGAGTATTCTTTCCAAGCCGGACAATACATTACCATTGAAAAAGAACTCAACGGAGAAAAAGTTCGACGAGCATATTCTATTTGGAAAGCACCTTTTGAGAATGAAATTTCTGTGTTGGTTAAAAAAATCGATCAGGGAATTTTCTCGACTTTTGCCAACGAAGAATTGAAAGAAGGCGATCAACTTTCTGTTTCTGTTCCTCAAGGAAATTTTAAATTGGTGGCAAGTCAAGGAAAAACAATCACATTATTTGCAGCAGGTAGTGGTATTACCCCCATTCTATCAATTGCAAAACAACAATTGAGCTTAAATGATAAAAATAAAGTCGTTCTTTTTTACGTAAACAGAACTTCTACGAATATTATTTTCAAGGATGAATTAAAGCGATTTTCAGAAAAATACGAAGAACGTTTTGTAGTGCATCACTTATTTACTCGTGAGGACAATAACGAGAATCAATTCTCAGGAAGAATAAACACAGCTAAATGTCAAGAATTACTGGAAGCAAAAGCATTGAACATTAATTCTGATGATTTCTACATGTGTGGACCTGAAGAAATGGTCATTGACATCAAAGATTTCCTTTTGAACCAAAAAAGAAATTCTGATGCGATTCATTTTGAACTATTTACTTCTTCTGAAACAAAGGACGTTTTTGAATCAAAAATTGAAAAAGCAACTGTTTTTGTAACCATTGACGATGATGATTTTGAATACGAATATACGATTGCAGAATCTGCTTCATTAATGGATGCAGGAAATGATAGTGGGTTAGATTTACCATTCTCTTGCAAAGGAGGCGTATGTTGTACCTGCAAAGCAAAAGTAATGGAGGGAGAAGCTAGAATGATTAAAAATTATGCACTTTCTGAAGAGGAAGTTGCAGAAGGATATATATTAACGTGTCAATCGCATCCGACAACGGAGAAATTGGTGGTGTCGTTTGATGAGTAGGCTTCGACAAGATGGGATTCACCCTTCGAAGAGTTTAGCTGTCATTCTTCAACGAGTTTAGCGGTTGAGAAATATAGAATTAGGAATTAAACAAAATATTATGGCATTTTTTAAAAAATTATTTGGAAAAGGAACTGAAAAGGCACCGAAAGGATTTCATTCTTTGACGGTTGAAAATGTAAGTATCGTTGGTACGGACACTGTAAAGGTAGAATTTGATGTTCCAAGTGAATTGAAAAAGGAATTTGATTTTATTCCTGGTCAGTACATCAATTTTGCAATAACAATTGATGGAAAAGAATACAGACGTTCTTATTCTATTTGTAGTGGAAAGAATGAAAATCTTGCTGTCGCTATCAAAAAAGTTGATAAAGGAATTGTTTCGACCTGGTTTCAATCCGTAGAAAAAGGTGCTACAATATTAACATCAAAACCTGAAGGGTCTTTTATTCTACCCACGTCTGCGAAGAAAGTGGTTACTATTGCAGCAGGTTCTGGTATCACTCCTATTCTTTCGATAGCTAAGTCCATTGAAAATTCAGGAGATGAATTGTTGTTATTCTACGGAAATAAAACGGAGAAAGAAATTTTGTTTAAGGATGAATTAAATGCTTTAAGCAAAACGAAAATTAATCATTATTTAAGTCAAGAAAATCATGCCGATCACTCAGAAGGTCGTATTAACAAGGAGGCATTCTCTGCTGCTATCAAAGGAAATCTTGATTTACTAAAATCGGATGTTTTCTTCATTTGCGGACCAGAACAGATGATTATGGACATCAATGATACATTAAAACTATTTGGTGTTCCTGAAGATAAAATCAAATTTGAATTATTTACTGCGCCTGTTTTAATGAAAACAGAGGAGAAAAAGGATATCGATTTTAAAGGGAACAGCCATGTGACATTAATTGTTGACGGAGAACCTACTGAATTTGATTTAGACGCTAAAAAAATCATTCTCGACAAGGCCATTGACGAAGATGTTGACGCACCTTATTCTTGTAAAGGAGGAGTTTGTAGTTCTTGTAAGGCAAAAGTTCTCAAAGGTGATGTTCACATGAAAGCGGCCTACACATTAACGGATAAAGAAATTGAAGAGGGTTATGTTTTAACTTGCCAAGCTTACCCAAGAAGTAAAGAATTAGTGATTACTTACGACTTTTAAGATGAAAAAGAATATTGTAGTAGTCGGTTCAAGTCGTGGAATTGGTAAAGAGATTGTGGATTTATTAGCCAAGAATTCTAATCATACAATTTATGCTTTATCACGAAATTTAGAAAAGATGCAAGAGAATTTTGCGTCCTTAGAGAATGTACGTTGTTTTGCATTCGATTTATCAAAGAATGATGTGTGTGAACAGGCCGATAAAATTTTTTCCAACATTGAATCGATTGACATTCTCATCAACAATGCAGGAAAATTAGTCAACAAAGCATTTACCGATTTAACTTCTGCTGATTTTAACGAATGCTACCAAACGAATGCGATTGGCGTGATGCAAACAGTTCAATCAGCTTTGCCAAAAATGAAAGTTGCTCACATTGTCAACATCAGTACTATTGGAGGTTTCCAAGGTAGCGTTAAGTTTCCAGGACTTACAGCCTACTCAACTTCCAAAGCTGCTGTGGTTAGTTTTACAGAATTATTTGCAGAAGAATATAAAGACACTACCATTAAAATGAATTGTTTATGCTTGGGGGCTGCACAAACAGAAATGTTGGAAGAGGCGTTTCCAGGTTATGAAGCACCCGTTTCTGCACGAAAAATGGCAGAGTATATCGTTGATTTCTCATTAAGTGCAGACCAATGGATGAATGGGAAAGTGATTCCTGTGAGTTTGAGTACGCCTTGAGACAAGAAGATAAGTGAAGACTTAGGAATATCAGCACAATTTAAAGTGTCAATTTGTATTGATTTACTTGAATTTTCTTACCCAACCAAATTTCTGGTTCGAGTTGTTTAGTTTTTTTTGGGGTAACGAGGATGTGCGATGGTAACGGTCTGCGCTAAACCATCGATGCAGATTATTGATAAACGAAAAACCGAAGCGGAAACCTACATTGGGGTGTAGCGTGTGTTATGCGTATATTGGTTATGAATTTAGATACTTAGAAATATAAGCATGAACATACTCTAATTCTTCTTTATCTCCGAGAAAATTGATTTCATATTTAGTGCCATTTTTTAATTCAAAATGTAATAGGCTGTAACGAAAGAATCCTGCTGGCATGTTTATACTTTTGATATCTTCCTTTTTAATCACGGTGCGTTTTGATGAGAAGACTAGTCTCAATAAATCAATTATAGAACCACGTCCCCCCGGTATAAACCGACGATGCTGAAACTCTATCTTTTCTTGGTGAAGCGTAATTTGATTTTTACTGCTCCCTCGTAAAATAAGAATAGCGAGAATAACGAAAGTGAGCCCAAAACTAACTGTCACTACTCCAAATATATTATCAAGCTTCATCATGTTGATGGCTACGTAGATCATAAATACGCCCAAACCAATGAATAATAATCCTACTTTGACTAAACTGAATGAACTTGTTTTAAAGATTTTTGCTCCATTTGAAATGTCATTCGACAAATCTTCACTTTCAGTAGTAATATCTTCGAAGGTAGGTTTATCTCTGTTGTAGATATTAAATGGACTTTCTCCAATATCTTCCTCCGTAATGGGAAGTTGAATTTTGACTTCGAGCTCTCTGCGCTGAATTTCCTCCTCAAGAACTTCAAGAGCTAAATCACTTAATCCGTTCGGATCAGTAGCTAAATATCTAATGCGAGCGTTGTTAAAGTTTCGATAGTTTTCTTCCAATTCTTGCTTGGTCATATTTTTCTATTTACAACGATTTTAAATGTCTCATTGATACTTGTATGATTTGTCATTGCCACTAACGCGAGTCTGTGCACAAACTCCATTTTCTTTTTAAAATTAGCATTTATTTCGCACATACTTCTCATCTAACGAAAGATCTTTTCCACGTTAGAATAAATTACTCCACCTACATTTTTGGATCTACATCGTCTGAATGTGTTTAAAACGTCTGTATTTTGTCAAAAATAACACTACAAGCTCTTTTAGCCTGCTTTTCAACTCATCCACCGAAAAAATGGACATAAGTCTCCTAAGATTGT
>JAJRQQ010000103.1 GCA_024280155.1 Bacteroidota bacterium | reverse complement strand
CCTCAATTCTAATTTAAACAAAACTCGTCGTACCTCCTCAAACAGTTGTTTAAATTTACGAATTTTGCGGTGTTTTGGTACCCGCTAAATTTATGAATGCACTTTTAGTTCTTCGTAATGATTTTTAATTCGAAGGGAGGAACCACATCTTTTCAAACAAAATGAATATTCCGAAGCGAAATCCTGAAGTGTGTTGGCCTGTCGAAACAGCGGGCCGGAGGGGGGGTGAATGATGAAAATCACAATAATTGCACAAAAGTGCTCCGTCATTGTGTTTGCAAAACACTTCTTTTGTAGGAATTATTGATTTTCAGCAGAGCGCGTGGAAGCATTGTTTCGACTTGATTTTTTTCTTTCTTTTTCATCAAGGAAAAAGGAAACAACAAATTCAATGACATAAATTATCCTCAATTTTATTTGAATCAAACTCGTTGTGCCTCCTCAAACAGTTGTTTAAATTCACGAATATAAATAGACACCATGATTTTAACTTAAAAGAAAATTTTGATGCTTTTATTGACTTAGAGGTATGATTTAGATAAAATCTGAATTTTTATCGGACATTAATTAAAACTTATTCTGCTTAAATCACTTCATTTTTTCAAAAATCAACCATTCTATCTTTTTTTCTTTATCTTTATTCGTTGAAAAAGTAAAAGATATGGCAACGCGTGAATATCAAGGGAGAAAATATACTGCAACCGAAGTTGTGAGTACGCTTGACTATTTGACGGTTGAAGAAGCTTTAAAAATTATCATTAATGATGAGGTGCTAACAATTACAATGCGTTCACCAGGAAATGATAGGGAATTAATTCGTGGTTTATTACATAATGAAGGTATTTTAAAGAATATATTTTATCACCCAGCGATTCATTTATCAAAACCTACTTCTTCTGAAACAATAGCAAATGTCCAAATAAATGAAGAGGAAGTAAATAAAGATTATACAAATAGCCGAAGTTTGCTCTCTGTTTCTTCTTGCGGTATCTGTGTACAAACTGAATTGGAAGAAATTGAGTCTACTAATTCCATTGGATTTGGCCAAGAAGCCATTGATGCTGAAATTATTTCAGGTCTATTTGATAAGATGAATGAATATCAAAAGTCCTTTCATCAATCTGGTGGAACTCATGCCGCTGCTGCTTTTACAAAAAATGGAGAAATCATTTGTTCTTTTGAAGATATTGGGCGACATAATGCTGTGGATAAAGTGGTTGGTGGATTGATTTTTAATGAAAAAATGAAAGAAGCGATGTGTTTAACAGTGAGTGGTCGTATTTCGTATGAAATTATCATTAAATGTTTTAAAGCAAGAATTCCAATTATTGCAGCTGTTTCGGCACCTTCTTCTTTGGCGGTTGATTTTGCAAAAGAATTGGGAATTACACTTTTTGCATTTTGCAGAGAAGGAAGATTAACATGCTATTCTCATCCAAACCGGGTGTTAGAATGGACAAAAAATAATAATGTGGCACTTGATGTCAATGTATAAAATAAATTATGTCAAAGAATTTAAGTGAATTATCAGGAAGAAAAGGGTTAGAGAATAATCTTTTTGATAAAATGGGCAAATTAGCACAAGAAACGGGTGCGCCAACTATTGAAGATTTAGATCAGTTAGCCGAAGAATTTCTCATCGGTAAAGCAAATACTTTTGGTACAACTACTTTTTATGATTTTCTAAAGCCAGAGAACAAAGGAAAGAAAGCTTACGTTTGTAATGGTACTGCATGTGTTTGTGCTGGAACACAAGAAAAAGTAACAGAGGAATTAGAAAAACATTATTCTCCAAATGAAATTGGTCACATGACTTGCCTCGGTCGTTGCCATGAGAACAGTGCGTTTAATTTAAACGGAAATAATTATTCTGGAGATGATTTGAATAATTTAGAAAGTATTATCAATGATAAATCTCCAAAAATAGATGTTTACAACGTAAAAGCTTTAGGAAAAGTAATTCTTACCGAAGAATTTACTTCAATTGATGAATATTATGCGCCTTTTTTGAATGCTTTAAAACTCGGCGAAGAAGAAGTCCTCAATGAAATTAAAAAATCAAATCTTCGTGGACGTGGTGGTGCTGGTTTTCCGAAAGCAACGAAGTTGGAGTTTTGCAGAAACGTTGAAAGCGATGTGAAATTTATTATTTGCAACGCAGACGAGGGAGATCCTGGAGCATATTCTGATCGATATTTATTGGAAAAACAACCTCATTCTGTTCTTTTTGGAATGCTCATCGCAGGTTTTGTTGTAAAAGCACAACACGGTATTTTATACATTCGTGCAGAATATCCAGACGCAGCTGTTATCGTACAAAATGCCATAGATGAGTTGAGAGAAAAAGGATTGATTGGAGAAAATATCAACGGTTCTGGCTTTTCTTTCGATTTCAAAATTATTCGTGCGCAAGGCTCTTACATTTGTGGAGAAGAAACAGCATTGATTAATTCAATTGAAGGTCAACGACCTGAGGTTCGGATTCGTCCACCATATCCTGCACAAAAAGGATTATTCAATAAACCAACGGTAGTGAATAACGTGGAAACGCTTGCAGGTCTGCATTACATTATTGAGCATGGCGGACACGTATGGAATGACCATGGAACGGAAAAATCAACAGGAACAAAATTGGTTTCTTTGGATAGTTTTTTCAACAACCCAGGAATTTATGAGGTTGAAATGGGGACACCTTTATCAACGGTTATTAATGATTTAGGCGGAGGATTTAAGCAACCCATTAAAGCTATGCAAATCGGCGGACCATTAGGTGGCGTAGTTCCTGTTTCTAAAATTGACGATTTAACCATTGATTTTGAATCATTCTCTGAGAATGGTTTCTTGTTAGGTCACGCTTCTATTATTTGTATTCCAGAAGAATTTCCAATGATGAATTTCATTGAACACTTGTTCGATTTTGCATCTTACGAAAGTTGCGGAAAATGTTTTCCTTGCCGTTTAGGAACAAAAAGAGGACATGAATTAGCGTTCAAAGCATTGAATTCTGATTATAAAATTGACAAAAAATTATTTTATGATTTACTAACGACACTGGAACAAGGTTCTCTTTGTGCACATGGTGGAGGAATTCCTCTACCAGTAAAAAACACCTTGGAATATTTTAAAGATGAGGTTGCACCTTATTTTGAATAATGAATTTTTGGACACCACATATTGATAACGACGATTTACTTGAAAGAGGAAGGTTTCTTCTTGCGTGGAGATTAAGTATAGTTACATCAATCTTACTGATTTTATTAATGATTAATTTCAGTGATTCTTTTTTACACTTATCGGCTTATCTAGCTTCATTTTCCCTAACCTTTTCTTGCTTTTTTCTCTTATACTTTACACAGAAAAGTCGCCTCGTTTTTATTCTTTCGAGTATAACAGGTACAGTCATTGTTAGTTTTAATCTTTTGTATTTGATTGAGTTGTATCAAGCTGCAAATATTGTCTGGAAAATTTACATCATTTCTTTTACTTTCTTTGGTTTAGGTAAAAAATGGGGATTGGGTATTTTATTACTCAATGTGATTAGTTTGGTTTATTACTCGTTATTTGTGGTGAATGAAAATCTTGAGTTACTGCAACCACTCAATTTTCAGCAACAAATTTCATTGGCTGTTGAGTTAACAATCATTAGTTTTTTAGTTTCCTATATTTTTTATGAATTTGTACGGATAAACGATGAAACGTATAGTCAACTTTAAAATGTCAATGAAGAGCTAAGAAATAGAAATGAACTAATAGAAACTCAAAATGAGGAGAAAACTACACTCGTAAAAGAAATCCATGATAGAGTTAAGAATAATTTACAAATCATTGTGAGTTTACTCCGTTTGCAAAAAGGGGAGTTAAATAATGATGAAATGGAAGAGCAATTTTCTCAAGCGATAAATAGAGTCATGGTGATGTCATTGATTCATGAAAAATTGTATCAAGACAATGAAATAGCAAAGGTTAATATTGCAAATTACTTGAAAGATTTAGTAGAAGACATAAAGTCTCTTTCAGGCGTTGGAGATAAAACGAGTATTCAAATTCATTCTGAAATAGATAAAATTGGTTTAAAAACAATCGTTCCATTAGGTCTACTGATTAATGAGTTAGTATCTAATTCTTTGAAACATGCTTTTTTAAATGTTCAAAAGCCAAATATTGAGATTAAAATTATCGAAAGTGACAATGATTTCTTTAAGTTGATTTATTTTGACAATGGAAATTGGAAAGAAAAAGAAACAGGAACCACTAGCTTCGGGATAGAATTGATTAAAATTCTTTCTGAGCAAATGGACGGGAGTTATACTAGAATGAGCAATACTGATGGGACAACATATTCCTTTGTGCTTAATAATATTGATGTAGAAAAATAGAATTATGAGTAAGATAGCATATATAAACAATCAACCGTATGAAATACAAGAAGGAGAAACAATTCTTTCTTTTATTAAACGATACAAGGGAGAAAACCAAGTCCCAACTTTATGTGATGCACCGAATTTAGATCCTTTTGGTTCTTGCCGTGTGTGTAGCGTAGATGTTGCTTTGGAAGAAAGTGGTAAAACCAAAACAATGGCATCTTGTCATACGCCGGTGGGTGAAGGACAGTACATTTATCCAAATTCTGAATCAATTAAAGAACTGAGAAAGAACATCGTTGAATTGGTTTTAACGGACCATCCTTTGGATTGCTTAACGTGTGAGGTAAATGGTAATTGTGAATTGCAAACCGTTGCTGCTCAGGTTGGAATTAGAGATGTGCGTTATCCGGAAGGAGCTAATCATTTTGATAGAGAAAAAGATTTAAGTCATCCCTACATGACTTCTGAATTGTCAAAATGTATCAATTGTTATCGATGTGTTCGTGCATGTGATGAAGTGCAAGGACAATTGGTGTTGAGTATGTCTGGTCGTGGTTTTGATACAAAAATTATCAAAGGAAATGACGCATCGTTTATGGATTCTGATTGTGTAAGTTGTGGTGCATGTGCTCAAGCTTGCCCAACTTCTGCGATTTCAGATGTGTTTCAGTCGAAAGCGATTATGGCAACGGACACAACACGTACGATTTGCACCTATTGTGGGGTAGGTTGTAACTTAGAAGTTTCGACAAATAACGGAGAAATTTTAAGTATTCGAGCACCTTATGATGCAGAAGTAAACCAAGGTCATACGTGTTTGAAAGGCCGATATGCTTTTAAATTTTACAATCACCCTGAACGATTAAATTCTCCAATGATTAAAAGAAATGGTGAATTTGAAAAAGTTTCTTGGGAGGAAGTATACGATTATATCGGTGCAAAAATAAAGGACGTTGTTGCAACTGATGGACCAGATGCTATTGCTGGAATTTCTTCTTCTCGTTGTACGAATGAGGAAAATTACTTGATGCAGAAACTATTGAGAGTTGGTATTGGAACGAATAATATCGATGGTCGTGCAAGAGTTTGTCATTCTCCAACTGCACTCGGAATGCAACGAACTTTTGGTACAGGAGCAGCAACCAATTCGATTGATGATTTAAAAGATACCAATTGCATCATGGTGATTGGAGCTAATCCAACGGATGCTCACCCAGTAACAGGAGCAAAATTGAAACAATTTGCAATGGGTGGTGGAACGACAATTGTCATCGATCCTCGAAAAACAGAAATGGCGAAATATGCTACGCATCACTTGGCGTTAAGACCAGGAACAAACGTAGCCGTGTTGAATATGATGATGTATTATATCATCAATGAGAATTTAGTGGATGAATCTTTCGTGAAAACAAGAACAGAAGGTTATGCTGAATTTAGAAAAGAAATTTTAAATATTGACATCGATAAATTTGAGAAAGTTTCGGGAGTAAAACGAGAAGATGTTCGTGCTGCAGCAATGGCTTATGCTTCTGCTCCAAATGCGATGTCTTTTCACGGTTTAGGAGTAACTGAACATTCTCAGGGAACATTTACGGTAATGCAAATTGCTGATTTGGCTCTTTTAACTGGTAATATTGGCCGTAGAGGAGTTGGTGTGAATCCACTTCGTGGACAGAACAATGTTCAAGGTGCTGCGGATATGGGAGTACAGCCACATCAAGGAGCAGGTTATTTGGATATCACAAAACCAGAAATTAATTCAAAATACAATTCATTCTACGGAAAAACAGTTCCAAGTAATATCGGCTATAAAATTCCAGAAATGTTTGATGCTGCTCTTGCAGACCAACTAAAAGTAATTTGGATTATTGGTGAAGATGTAGTTCAAACTGACCCAAATACGCAAAAAGTCATCAAAGCGTTAGAAAAAACAGACATGGTGATTGTACAAGAATTATTCATGACGGAAACAGCCAAACATGCAGACGTTATTCTTCCAGGAGCATCATTCTTGGAGAAAGAAGGAACGTTTACGAATGGAGAAAGACGTGTACAACGTGTAAATAAAGTCGTTGAGCCAATCGAAGGAACGAAAGTTGACGGTCAAATTTTAGTGGATATGCTCAATTGGTTAGGTTATAAACAAGCGGATTATTCAGCGAAAGGAATGTTGGAAGAAATTACTCAAATAGTTCCTTTCTTTGCTGGAATTACATGGGATAATCTTGCGATAAATGGAAAGCAATGGCCCGTTGCACCTGATGGAACGGATACTCAGATACTTCATACCGAAGAATTTAAACGAGGTTTAGGGTATTTTGAGTTCAATGATTGGCGAGAAACCGAAGAATTGGTTGAACACAGTGAGAAATATCCAATGATATTGACAACAAATAGAGAATTGGAGCATTACAACTGTGGAGCAATGACTCGAAGAACTGGGAATGTTGAGATTCTGAAAGATGATTATTTATTAGTTAATCCAGAAGATGCTCAAGAAAACGGAATCAATGATGGTGATTTTGTTTGTATCGAATCTCCACGTGGAAAAGTGGATGTGAAAGCAAAAGTAACTTCCGACGTTAAAAAAGGAGTAGTAAGTACTACTTTCCATTTCCCAGAAATTATGATTAATAATATTACTGGAGATGTACATGATTCTGAAGCAATGTGTCCAGAGTATAAAGTTGTTGCAGTAAGAATTCGAAAAAGTAAAGGAAAATTTAAACAAATAGCTGAAGCGTAAAAGCGCAAATAAATGAATTCTACACAAGAAGAATGTTTATCTTTGTGCTATAAATAATAAGGTATGTTTACAGGAATTATTGAGCAATTAGGAGTCGTAAAAAACATCGCAAAAGAAGGTGAAAATATTCATTTTACGTTGGAAGCTCCGTTTACGGAAGAATTGAAAATTGACCAAAGTGTTGCACATAATGGGTGTTGCTTGACTGTAGTTAGAATTGATGGGAAAAATTATACCGTAACTGCAATTCAAGAAACCTTGAATAAAACAAACCTTTCTACATGGAAAGTTGGTACAAAAGTCAACTTGGAGCGTTGCATGGTAATGAATGGTCGCCTGGATGGACATATCGTGCAAGGTCATGTGGATACGACAGCCAAATGCATTGCAAAAGAAAATCAAGATGGTAGCTGGAAGTTTACGTTTGAGTATAATTCTGATGATGTAACTGTAGAAAAAGGGTCTGTGACTATAAACGGAACAAGTTTAACCGTTGTTGACTCGAAAGAACATCAATTTTCTGTGCATATTATTCCTTACACGTATGAATTTACAAATTTCCACACCATAGAAGTTGGGAGTACGGTAAATTTAGAATTTGACATTATCGGCAAGTATGTTGCAAAGATGATGGCAGCTAGAGTATAGATGTATAAGGGGCGGTAGTTTTATTTCAGAATTGTGAAACAGGATTATGTTGCGAAGAATGTTCTTCTCAAAGAGAATCGTAAAATAGAAGTATCTCATTCTTTCCTACCACTCAAAACTGCACACAACTATTTTTTAGTAAATGTTTTGGTTGTTCCCCAAATAGATGCTTTCATCAATTTTTTCATTTCTTTTTCTGACGGAGAAAGAATAACGATGTCAAAATCATTACTTGGAATTGTATTTTGATTGTCGATAAATCGAAAAACTTTCGTGTCAAAATCATAATCAAAATAAGCAATGTTGAACGTGTTTCCGATGAATGAAATTTTTAGTGGAATATAACTGCCATTTTCGTATGTGTTGATTATAAAGTTTCCATTCTCATCAATTTTAATAAGTACATTCTGACTTCCTGTACCAACAATAATTTCTTTATTCTGTATCCCAAAGTAATAGGATTCTCCTTTCAAAACACAAGGCAAAGAATCTTTTTCAACGACTCCATGAATAAAGTCATTTCTAACAGAATATTTTGAACTTTCACGAATCATTTCTCTACTCACAGACGATATAACCGTTGAAACTAAAGAAATACCATGCTCATCAATAACATATTTGCTCGGTTGGTCTAATGAAGAATAAGTTCCATGCCATTTGGAGTCTATTTGCTCAACTCTTGTTCCAGTGCTGGGAATAGGGTCAGAAAAATAAAATGAATTTTGTGCCGATAAAACGACAGTACAGAGAATGAATACGAAAAAGAGAATTAATTTCATGTTTTATTTTTTACTAAATTAAGAATACTATTCTGATTACAATTAAAACAGAATAAAGTTCGATATTCATTGATGAAAAAAAAATAATTCAGCTAAAACTTGGAATTAAACCAACTAATTTGGTAACTTAATTGGAGCAAATAGAAAAACCAATACAACCAAAGTTCAATTTATGGAAAAAAGATGGCTCGTTAAAACACCTCAAGATAGCACTCTTGTAGAATCCTTTCGTTCTAAATTAAAAGTTGACCACATTGTGGCAGAACTTCTTTTACAAAGAGGTATCTCTACATTTGAAGAAGCAGAAGCCTTTTTTCGACCTAAATTGGAAGATTTACACGACCCTTTCTTAATGCAAGACATGGACAATGCAGTTGAACGTGTCCAAGAAGCAATCGATGAACAACAACGTGTGATGCTCTTTGGTGATTACGATGTCGATGGGACAACGGCGGTTGCTTTGATGTATTCTTTCCTCAAAGACTCTTTGCCATTAGATTTTTACATTCCAGACCGATACAAAGAAGGGTATGGGTTAAGTAAATTAGGAATTGATACAGCTAAAAAGAATGGAGTAGAATTAATCATTTCTCTGGATTGTGGAATAAAATCCGTTGAATTAGTTGATTATGCAAAATCACTGGACATTGATTTTATTATTTGCGATCATCATACACCAGGAGAAATTCTGCCGGACGCAATTGTTCTTGACCCTAAACGAAAAGATTGTGATTATCCTTACAAAGAATTGTCAGGTTGTGGTGTTGGTTTTAAATTATTGCAAGCCATTTGTGAACACAATAATTGGAAGCAAGATAAATTATTTGAATCATTGGATTTATTGGCCGTGAGTATTGGCGCAGACATTGTCGAGGTAACAGGCGAAAACAGAATTCTTGCTTTTCATGGAATGGAGTTGTTGAATAAGAAACCACGTTTAGCGTTTAGTGAATTATTGAAATTGGCCAAGAAAGAATTGCCTGTGACACTAACCGATGTTATTTTCTCCATTGCTCCGAGAATTAACGCAATCGGTCGGTTAAGGTCGGGTAGAATTGCTGTAGAGTTAATGGTGTCAATGGATAAAGAAGAAATTGCGCAATTAGCTATTGACATCAATCAGGATAACCTAGAACGCAGAGAATTGGATAAACAAATCACTGAGGAAGCATTGGAACAAGTCGAAAAAGGAGATAAGAATTCTGTTTCAACTGTTGTTTTTGATAAAAATTGGCACAAAGGTGTCGTTGGAATCGTTGCTTCACGTTTAATTGAAAAGCATTATAAACCAACCATTGTTTTGACAGAATCGGATGGAGTGATTTCAGGTTCTGCTCGCTCCGTCCATGGATTTAATATTTATGATGCTTTGTTAGAATGTGAAAATGAACTAGAGCAATTCGGTGGACATGCATTTGCCGCTGGAATGACATTGAAACCAGAAAACTTAGAAACATTCAAACAAAAATTCGAAGAAGTTGTAAGTAAAAGAATGACACCAGAATTAAAAACCGAAGAACAAGTTGTGGATGTGGAGTTAACTTTTGACCAAATATTTACTTCAGAAGAAAATCGAATGAAAGTTCCTCGTTTGAAAAGAATTATTTCTCAATTTGAGCCGCATGGACCGGGTAACATGAAACCCGTTTTTATGAGTAAAAATGTATTCTCGAAAGAGGTTCGATTATTAAAAAATGCTCATCTAAAATTAACGATGGTTCAACCACAATTTGATGTTGCAATCGAGGGAATTGGTTTCAATATGCCTGAAAAGGAAGATGTTGTTGCGCCAGGTTTACCTTTTGATGTGGTTTACACATTAGAAGTAAATCGTTGGAGAGAAAGAGAAACTTTACAGATGAATATTAAAGATATCCGAGAAACGGTTTGATTATTCTATAATTTCTGAATTTCAAATTTAGGATAACCTTTTACACCTTGGTTGTTATAGAAATCGATAAAACGAATTTTAAAGAAAAAACCTTCAGTAGATTTTACGATAAAACTTTTGTTGGCATCAATGGTAAAAGAATTATCGGCACTGTTTCTAATTTTCCAATCATACCCAATCTCATCACGAAAAGATGTGAACGTGTATTGAATTGTATCTGCTAATTCAATGGAGTGAAAAAGGGCATTTGTATCTTCAGCACAAACCACTTGATTGTATGTGTTCGAAAGACATTGCGTAAGAACGAAAGGCAAGGGTAGGTTGTCAAATTTTTCGTAATGATTGGTAAATAATAAATCCCATTCATTTTTATTTGGTTCTAAATCCAATGTCTGTCCTCCATTATCAAAGTTGAAATGGATGTAGTTTAAATTGTTATTCTTCTGAATGGTGTAGGTGACTTCATTTGCCCCATCTAAATCTGCATATTTAAAAGTATAAGATTGATTATCTACTTGGGTGAAAATTATTTTTTTATACCCTGCGTGTGAACCATTTTCATAGTACTGTCGATCAATAATGTAAACATTGTTCGTGTTTCTCCAATCACCGATTCCTGTTGAATCTAGCCTTCCATTTGGATTGTCCCAAAGCCATGTTTGACCATTAGATGACAAGTTGGTGGAGAATGGTATCACCCCTTGGTTGGCAACAAAAATACCTTTTGCAGTGTTCAATAAAATGTGAAAGCCTGTAGGAGAACATTCAAAAGAGAGGTCCCAATCGTATTTTGCATTCGTTTTTACGACAGAATTTGTGTTACAATCATAATAAACTTGGTATTTATATGGGTAACCAATTTCAATCTGAGTTGTTTCAATGTCTCCAGGAGTAGGAGCAGGCACTGGTTTCTCTTTTTTCAAACAAGAAGAAAGAAAAGCAATGGATAAAAACAAGAAAATAGTTTTTTGTAAAATCATAATCTAAAATTTAAAGATATGAAAAAAGACCTACCCCACAAAACACTTAGTGATGACGCTTCCTTTGGGTTGGATACTCCGGCCACTCTACCAATCATTAAAACATCTCTAACATCAAAAATATTTTTTACACCAGCAGATAAGAAAATTTTCTTGTCCCAAAGATGTTTTGAAACAGTAAAATCGAATGTGTGATAATCACCAATAAAACTTCTTTGTACTTGCTTAGAATCATCCAAATAAAAGTTATTGATGGTTCCGGTATATTTGTAAAATAGATTGAGTTTTAACTGAAGTGAATCAAAATAGTATGATATTTTACCATTGAAATCATTGCTATAGAAAAAGTCATTCTTAATTGTATTTCCAGAGAATATAGAATTATAATTGCCGTAATAACTCACCCCTGATTGGACAGAAACCCCTTTGTACTTGTATTGAATGTTAACACTCACTCCTTGTGTGATAAAATGGTCGATGTTCATGTATTCCCAATCGATAGAGCTTACTTGCGTTAAATTGATGAGGTTGTTAATTTTAGAATAAAACCCTTTTGGAGTGATTTTTAAATGATGTTTCCCCCATTTTTTATTAAAATCAATAGAAAGATTGAGATGATCTGAATTTTCAGCAGTTAGGTTTTCATTTCCATATATATTAATGGTTGAATTATAGTGAAAGATTAGGTATAATTCTTTTAAACTAGGCGCTCTAAATCCTTTAGAATAAGAAGCTCGAAGAATTATTTTTTCTTTGTGATTAAAATGAAGGCTTAACGAAGGTACTAGAGGAGCAGTATATTTTGTGTTGTAAGCATAGCGTAAGGCCGGTTGAATGGTTAAACTTTTAAAGGGAGTATACCTGATGTTACCAAAATTGCATAATCACCAATTTCTTGATTGTCTCGTTTTACTCGATTTGATTTTATTTGATCTTGCTTAAACTCAACCCCGACCATATAATTTAGTTTATGTTTTTTCGAATTTTTACTAAAAACCCCTCGAAACATATAATTATTAAAAATTGTTGTGTCTTGGTCATTTCCACCGAGCGTTAAAGTTTCGGATAAATCAACCAGGTTTTTATAATAGATATTTCGTTGTCGCTTAAAGTAAGATTGCGATAGAGTGATGTCTAAGAATTTATTTTTCCCAACTCGACCGTTCAATAATATTTTATTTGAAAAACGATTTGTTTTATAATATGTATCAAAAGCATTTGAAAAATAAGGAGGGAGTGGTGCTCCTCTACTAGTCATTAATTCATGAAATCCATTGAAAATATAAGACAATTTTAAATGATTAATTTTTCGTGAGTAGGTAAAAGAACCAAAATACTGTTCTCTTGGTTTCCAGTCTTTCAGACGTGATGTATCTTTATAGGAAAACCCATTAAAGAAATTTCTACCAAAGGTTAGTTTAAAATAATTTTTCTTTCTTTTAAAACCGATGTTTGTATTAATGTTGTATTGGCCAATTGTTTCGTAATAAGTGTTTATTCCAATTTTTAATTTTTTCGTTTGATTCTTTTTGGTAATAATATTTATTGTTCCTCCCAACGCATTTGTTCCGTACGCAACAGAACTAGGTCCTTCGATTATTTCAATTCGCTCAACATCATCCATGTTTATTTGAGATAAATCAATATTTCCATTGAGTCTGCCTTCTACAGGAACACCGTCAACTAAGAATTTTATGTGATTGCCAGAAAGTCCATTGAGAGTTAATGCGGTTTCATTTACATGTCCATTGTTGGTTTTAAAATTCAATTCACCATTGAGTACTTCTCGGAGATTACTCGCTCCTTTATCTTCTATATCACCTGCTTTAATTACGCCCACTTCGTGTATAGAATTGGAATTTTTTACAGGTATAAAGTTAGCCGTAACGACCATTTCTTCAATCTGCTGAGAGAGAATTTCTAAATAAATTGTCTTTGATTCATTTGGGGATAGTCTAGTTTCTGATGAAACATATCCAGGATATATTATTTTAACAGAAACCGTATCATCGTAAGGACATATCGATTTTCCTTTTTGATTCGTTACTTCCCATTTAAAGTTTGGTTTTTGAATAGAGTTTAGCCGTGTGTATTTAACATGGGCAATAGGGATAGGCAAACTATCAATACTGCTTAAAACGGTTATGGAAGATTGAGAAAAACCATGTGTATTGAAAAGTAATAAAAAAGCAAAGGTCAGTTTAAAAAGAAATATTCTCTTTTTAAACTGACCTTTATACTTTTTAAGAGTGCTCATTATTTAATAACCAACTTCTGAGAAGTATGTATGTTTTTATTGTCTAAAATTAGAAAATAAATACCAGAATTAAAATTAGAAACTTGAATCATTTTTTTGTTGACTCCAGTTTGTAAAAGGATATCCTCTGCATAAACAATATTT
>JAJRQQ010000102.1 GCA_024280155.1 Bacteroidota bacterium | reverse complement strand
TTCACTAAATTATAAAATACACAAAAAAGCTATTTTTCACTTGTTATTGGTGAAAATTTAGTATTTTTCGACCGATTTTGAGGGTTTTTTTGCCCTTTTGTGAAATTAATTCAAAAATATGAGTAAAATCACAGCAGCAATCACAGCTGTAGGAGGCTATGTTCCAGACTACGTTTTAACCAACAAAATTCTGGAAACAATGGTAGATACCAACGATGAGTGGATAACTGCTCGTACAGGTATTAAGGAACGTAGAATTTTAAAAGATAAAGACAAAGGAACTTCTTTTCTTGCTATCCAAGCCGCAAACGATTTGCTTCAGAAAAGCAACGTAGATCCCAAAGAAATAGATATGGTTATTATGGCAACCGCAACGCCAGATATGCCTGTTGCAGCGACTTCGGCTTATGTAGCTACACAAATTGGTGCAGAGAATGCTTTTTCATACGATTTAATGGCAGCTTGTTCAAGCTTTCTTTTTGGAATGTCAACTGCAGCAAGTTATATTGAATCAGGGAAGTATAAAAAAATTATTTTAATAGGTGCTGATAAAATGTCTTCTATTATAGACTATAAAGACAGAACCACTTGTATCATTTTTGGTGATGGAGCAGGAGCCGTTCTTTTTGAACCAAATGAAGAAGGGTTGGGAATACAAGACGAAATTTTACGTACCGATGGCAACGGAAGACAATCCCTTAAAATTGATGCTGGAGGATCTTTATTACCTCCTTCAAATGAAACTATAGCCAACAACCAACATGTTGTTTTTCAAGACGGGAAAACCGTTTTTAAATTTGCAGTTACCCGAATGGCAGATGTTTCAGAAAAAATTCTTGAACGAAATAATTTAACAGGAGACGATATACAATGGTTGGTTCCGCATCAAGCAAATAATAGAATTATTGATGCAACTTCCAGAAGAATGAACCTTCCCAATGAAAAAGTAATGAAGAATATTTACAAATACGGAAATACAACTTCAGCAACTTTACCATTATGTTTACACGATTATGAGAAAAAACTTAAAAAAGGCGATAAATTAGTATTTGCCGCTTTTGGAGGAGGCTTTTCTTGGGGATCGATATACCTAACTTGGGCATACGATTCTAAATAAAATTTAAAAATAAAATCTAACGATATGAATATTAAAGAGATTCAAAATTTAATCAAGTTTGTAGCAAAATCAGGAGCTACCGAAGTAAAACTTGAAATGAATGATGTGAAAATCACCATTAGAACAGGGGATGGACACGGAAAAGGGGAAACTACCATTATTCAACAGGTACCTAATATGGGAATGCCACAACAGCCCGTTGCACAATTACCTGTAGAAAGTACTCCAGTTTCAACGGAGGCAACTTCTGTTGAGGAAGATTCTAAATACATTACTGTAAAATCTCCAATTATTGGAACTTTTTACAGAAAATCATCACCAGACCTACCTTCATTTGTTGAGGTTGGCGATACAATTAAAGATGGCGATGTGCTTTGTATTATTGAAGCAATGAAACTTTTTAACGAAATAGAAAGTGAAGTTTCTGGAAAAATAGTAAAAGTATTAGTTGATGATGCTTCTCCAGTAGAATTTGACCAGCCTTTATTTTTAGTAGACCCTTCTTAAATTCAAATCCCAAATTATAAATTCCAAAATCCAGCTTAAAATTGGAAATTGGCACTTTTAATTTGATTATTTACAGAAACTATGTTTAAAAAAATACTAATTGCCAATAGAGGAGAAATTGCACTTCGAGTTATTCGTACTTGTAGAGAGATGGGAATAAAATCGGTTGCGGTTTACTCAACAGCAGATGCAGAAAGTTTACACGTACGGTTTGCAGACGAAGCTGTTTGTATAGGACCTCCTCCTAGTAACGAGAGTTATTTAAAAGTCCCAAATATTATGGCTGCTGCCGAAATTACCAATGCAGATGCCATTCATCCTGGTTATGGGTTTTTATCTGAAAATGCTAAATTTTCTAAACTATGTGAAGAACATGGTATTAAATTTATAGGCGCTTCCGCAGATATGATTAACCGTATGGGTGATAAAGCCTCTGCAAAATCTACTATGATTGAAGCAGGTGTTCCTTGTGTACCTGGAAGTGAAGGGGTGATCCCAGATTTTAAAACTTGTATAAAAGTTGCTAAAAAAACCGGTTATCCAGTGATGCTAAAAGCTTCTGCTGGAGGCGGTGGAAAAGGAATGCGTGCCGTTTGGAAAGAAGAAGACCTTGAAAATGCTTGGGATTCTGCAAGACAAGAAAGTAAAGCTGCCTTTGGTAATGATGATATGTACATCGAAAAACTTATTGAAAAACCTCGACATATCGAAATTCAAATAATTGGAGACAGCAACGGAAACGCTTGCCATTTAGGAGAAAGAGATTGTTCCGTACAAAGAAGACATCAAAAACTTACTGAAGAAACTCCAAGTCCGTTTATGACCGATAAATTGCGAAAAGCAATGGGAGATGCAGCGGTAAAAGCTTCAGAATATATAAAATATGAAGGAGCCGGAACCGTAGAGTTTTTAGTAGATAAACACCGTAATTTCTACTTTATGGAAATGAATACGCGTATTCAAGTGGAGCACCCTATTACAGAACAAGTAATTATTGATTTCGATTTAATTAGAGAGCAGATAAAAGTAGCAGCAGGAATTCCTATATTAGGAAAAAACTACAATCCAAAACTACACTCTATCGAATGTCGTATCAATGCCGAAGATCCTTATAATGATTTTAGACCTTGTCCAGGAAAAATCACCGAATTTCATTCACCTGGAGGTCACGGAGTACGATTAGACACACACGTTTACGCAGGATATACTATTCCGCCAAATTACGATTCTATGATTGCAAAGTTAATTACAACAGCGCAAACCAGAGAGGAAGCCATTAGTAAAATGAAACGTGCTTTGGACGAATTTGTAGTGGAAGGTGTAAAAACAACCATACCTTTTCATTTACAATTAATGAGCGATCCACGATATGTATCGGGTGATTATACAACCGCTTTTATGGATGATTTCGTTATGAATGAACCCGAAGAGGAAGAGGAATAAAAATTTTAAAAACTCCGAACTTATTTAAGCTTCGGAGTTTTTTTTGCGTTAATAGTAGCTTTCATATAAATATATTTAGTAATTATCTTGCCATACAGTAAAAGAAAAGTTACTTTCATTTGCTATGAAACGACTCGGAAAATTCCTTTTAAAAATAATACTTTGGTTTATAGCTTTAAGTATAATTTGGGTTGTTGTTTATAAATATGTTCCTGTACCGTTAACCCCATTAATGGTAATTCGGTCTGTTAATGGTGATGATTCATATAAAACAAATCACCAGTGGGAATCTCTTTCTGAGATTTCAAAAAACCTACAATTAGCCGTGATTTGTTCTGAAGATCAAAACTTTTTAACCCATAACGGATTTGATGTAAAAGCTTTAAAGGAAGTTTATTTAGAAAATCAAGAAGGAAATAGAATTAGAGGAGCTAGTACCATTTCGCATCAAACTGCAAAAAACGTATTTTTATGGCAAGGAAGAACTTGGTTCCGAAAAGGAATGGAAGTTTGGTTCACCTTTTTAATTGAAACACTTTGGACTAAAGAACGAATTTTGGAAGTCTATTTAAATAGTATTGAAATGGGAAAAGGTATATTTGGAGCCGAAGCTGCTGCGAAATATTGGTTTAATACTTCGGCTAAAAATCTTAATAAAGATCAAGCTACGGCTATTGCGGCTATTTTACCTAGCCCTTTAAAATATTCTGCGAATCCAAGTTCACGATTTATTAATTCTCGAAAATCTTGGATCAAACGTCAGATGGCAAATTTTGGAGAGTTTACTTTAAATGACAAATAAAATTTAATTAGTACCTAAATAATATGACCCTCTTAGAACTCAAATTCGAATTACAACAACAGTGCAAAGACCTTATTAATTTTCGTTTAGAACGCATTCAAAAAACCATTGCAGATATTGAATATTCCTTAAAAGACGAATCTAAAAGCACGAGTGGCGACAAACATCACACAGGAAGAGCAATGCTTCAAATTGATCGTGAAAATGCAGGAAATCAACTTCGGGAAATTGAAAAAGTAATTCATCAAGGTTATGTTGCGAGATAATGTAGATTTTAGTATCTTTATGTAAACTTATAGTATTATGGATTTACAATTAATCATATCAGAATTATCAGGTCATGAAAAGAAAGATCTTTTTAGTCTCTTAAAGAAGGATTTAGGGC
>JAJRQQ010000101.1 GCA_024280155.1 Bacteroidota bacterium | reverse complement strand
AGATCGATCTTCTTTGATTGACCGAACAACAAGTACAGTGACCAATAATTTATTAGAAGGTGGTCTTATTGTAATTCTAGTTCTGGTTCTTTTTCTAGGAAATTTCAGGGGTGGACTTATCGTTGCTTCTACCATTCCGCTTTCACTTTTATTTGCCTACATCATGATGAACATCTTCGGTGTTTGGTCAAATTTAATGAGTTTAGGGGCAATTGATTTCGGAATTATCGTCGATGGCGCAGTAATTATTGTAGAAAGTGTCGTTTTTTACACGACTTTACGCGTTAAGAAAGAAATCAATAAAAAATTAAGTCAAGAAGATTTGGATGACATTTCTCAAAAATCATCTTCTAAAATGATGAATGCTGCATTCTTTGGACAGTTAATTATTTTAATCACCTTTATTCCAATTCTTACTTTACAAGGAATTGAAGGAAAGATGTTTACACCAATGGCGTTGACGTTTAGTTTTGCTGTTATCGGTGCGATGATTCTTTGCTTGACTTATGTTCCAATGATTTCTGCATTATTCATGAGTAAAAACCCAAGCAATAAAAAATACTTCGGAGATAAATTTATCGATTGGTTACGTAAAATTTATGAACCTATTTTAGAAATTGCATTAAGAAGAAAAGCAATCATTCTAATTGTCGCATTTGGATTTTTAGGTCTTTCCATATTTACTTTCACAAAAATGGGGGGAGAATTTGTCCCAGATTTAGATGAAGGTGATATTGCTATGCATGCCATATTGAAACCTGGAAGTTCTCTCGAAGAAACAGAGAAAGTTTGTACAATGATAGAGTCAACTATTCTTGCAAAATTCCCAGAAGTCAAAACTGTTGTTTCTAAGATTGGCGTTGCTGAAATACCAACCGACCCAATGCCACTTGACTTAGCTGATATGTTTCTTATCATGAAGCCAAATGATGAATGGACTTCTGCCGATAATAAAGAGGATTTAATTGAAATGATTAAGAAAGAATTGGCTTTCATTCCAGGGGTAAATTATGAATTTTCTCAACCTGTACAAATGCGATTCAATGAATTGATGACAGGTGTTCGTGAAGATGTTGCGGTGAAACTTTTTGGTGACGATTTAGATTTATTGAACACCTATGCCAACAAAATTGCGGGTTTAATTGGTGATATTGAAGGGGTAGCAGATTTTAAAGTTGAAGCAACCGATGGTTTACCACAAATGACTGTACACTATGAAAGAGATAAGATTGCTCAATATGGTTTAAAAATCAGAGAATTAAATACCATTATCCGAACAGCTTTCAGTGGAGAGACTGCTGGAATTATCTTTGAAGGTGAAAAGCGGTTCGACTTGGTCGTTCGTTTAAAAAAAGAAGCTAAAAAGAGTATCAAAGATTTGAAAAGTATTTTTATTACACTTCCAGGAGGTGAGCAAATACCTTTGAGTCAAGTTGCTGAAATTGACTATGTTCCAGGACCGATGCAAATTTCTAGAGAAGGAACGAATCGAAGAACATATATTGGGGTAAACGTTCGTGGTCGTGATGTTGAATCTGTTGTACATGATATTCAAGAAAAAATAGAAGCAAATATTAAACTACCCGCAGGTTATTACGTAAGATATGGTGGGTCATTTGAAAATTTACAAAAAGCAAAAAGTCGATTGATGGTTGTCGTGCCGATTGCGCTAATCCTTATTTTTGTAATGCTTTTCTTTGCTTTAAAATCTATCGGACAAACACTCATTATCTATATGACCATTCCTTTATCGATTATCGGTGGAATATTCTCCCTTTGGATGAGAGACATGCCATTTAGTATTTCTGCAGGGATTGGATTTATCGTATTGTTCGGTGTATCCGTCCTCAATGGTTTGGTTCTAATTTCAAGCATGAATGATTTGAAAAAAGAAGGTTATGGATTGAAAGACCGTATTTTCAAAGGAACAAGAGAACGGATTCGCCCTATTTTCTTAACAGCATCAACAGACATACTTGGGTTTTTACCTATGGCTATGTCATCTTCAGCAGGTGCTGAGGTACAACGACCTTTGGCAACCGTAGTAATTGGAGGTTTATTAACTGCATCTTTGTTGACATTAATTGTGATACCAATTGTTTATGAAATGGTTGAAAAAAGGAGTGAGAATCAAAAATCAAGAAAGATGAATGTAAGTTTAGCAAGTTTCAATTCTCCGATAATTCTAATTCCTTTGATTGGTGTTATCCTTGGCTTGACAAGTATTTCTTTTGCTCAAACAACTGATACGACATTCAATTCTTTAGAGAGTGCCGTTGACTTTTCCCTTGCTCATAACAAAAGTATCGAGGCATCTAATTTAGAAGTTGAACGAGCCGAAATGCAGAAAAAATCTTCTTTCAATATTGCTAAGACTAATTTTGGAGTACAATACGGTCAATTTAATTCTTTGGAGAAAGATTTTGCATTCTCTGTCAACCAAAACTTTCAGTTTCCAACCGTATATGGGAAGCAAAGTAAGTTGGCAAAGCAACGAATCCAAAGTGCTGAAATTCGTAAAGAAATAACGGAGAATGAATTGATTAAAAACATTCGCATCACTTGGTATCAATTGCAATATTTGTATTCTTACCAAGCATCCTTAGAATTTCAAGACAGTATCTACGGTATATTTGTTCATTCTGCAAACTTACGTTACGAAACAGGTGCAGGAACGATGTTAGAAAAAGCAACTGCATCATCGAAAGTGAGTGACATAAAGGTTCAGTTGACGCAAAACTCAGCCAATATTCTCATTTATGAAAGACGATTGCAACAATTATTGGGCTGTGATAAATTGGTGATTATTCAACCTCAAGAACAGAGTAAACGGGTACTAACCTCTACTCTATCTCCTGAAATGGTTGAAAACAATCCACAATTAAAATTGATGATGAATGGCATTGAGCTTTCACAGCAACAAACTGCCGTAAATAAAGCGAAGATTCTTCCTGAATTTTCCATCGGTTATTACAATCAATCGATGATTGGTTATTTCGATGTGAATGGTATACCTACTTATTATGGTTCTGGAGATCGTTTACATAGTTTCAATGCAGGAATTTCAATTCCAATTTTTGCGAGAGCAGAAGTATCTCAAATTAAATCTTCTAAAATCAATCAAAAAATAGCTGAAGCAAATGCTTCTTACTACCAAGAAGAATTAAACAGCGAATATGAGCGTGTTTTGCAAGATTATTTGAAATATCAAGCAACTCTAGATTATTATGAGAAAAATGCTCTACCTCAAGCTGAAATAATTATAAATAATTCAATCAAAAGTTTTGAGAATGGGGCTATTAGCTATGTAGAATACATTCAAGGATTGAATACAGGAATTGAAATACAGAAAAAACACATGGACCTTATTCATCAATATAACCTAAGTGTTATTGCAATTGAATACTTGAGAGGGAGATAGAAGTGAGGAATGGAGGATGAAGGATGAAGGATGAAGGATGAAAAATTAAAAATTAAGAAATGATGAAAAATATATTTAGAATAACAATAATGGTTTTATTTCTTGTTGGAATAACGTCATGTAGTAGCAATACAAAAAGTGCATCAACTGAAGAAGCACATGAAGAACATGGTCCAGAAGGAACGGTTGCTTTGAATGATTTACAGATGAAAACACTCGGTTTGAAATTAATTCAACTCGAAAAAAGAAATATGAATCAAGAAATTCAAGTAAATGGAAAACTTGAGCTTCCTCCTCAAGAACGAGCAGATATCAGTCCATTAATTGGCGGAATCATTAAAAATATCTATGTTATTGAAGGAGATAAAGTAAAAAAAGGACAAGTTTTGGCTATTATGCAACATCCTGATTACATTCAACTACAACAAGATTATGTTTCTGCGTTAGAAGATTATAACTTTTTGAAAGAAGAATACAATCGAAACAAAAAATTGCACAATGAGAACGTTACATCTACAACACAAATGCAAAAAATCACTTCGAATTACAATAAAAGTAAAACCAATGTACAATCGTTGGAAATTAAATTAAAAATGCTCGGATTTAACCCTGAAAAAATCAAAAATGGTCATATTTACCCTTATGTAAACATTGTTTCTCCATTGAATGGAGCAGTAAGTTTAATTGAGACAAATGTTGGTGCATTTGCTGCTCCAATGTCAAAATTATTTGAAGTTGTAAACAATAATAAGTTGCATGCCGGATTCTTAGTCTATGAAAAGGACATCAATAAAATTAAAGTGGGTCAGAGAATTTATTTCCATACATCAAGTGTCGAAAGTCATGAATTTGAAGCAGAAATACATAACATCAGTCCTGTTTTTGAAGAAAATCCTAAAGCTTTGCACGTGCATGCAGATATTGTCAATAAAACAGATGAATTAATTCCTGGGATGTACATCAACGGAAGAATATTAGCTGACGATTCTGAAGTAACTGTTGTGCCTAATGATGCAATTGTTGCGGATGGTGATAAATATTATATTTTCGTAAAGGCCAAAACACCAGAACACAAGCACGAACATTCTGCAGAAGAAGATAATCATGAAGAAAAAACAACTTTTATTATGGTTGAAGTAATAAAAGGAGTAACAAATGGAGGTCATACGGCAATTCGTTTATTAAACAAGCTTCCGGATGATATACAAATTGCAGGAAGCGGTGCTTATTTTTTAATCGCAGAGATGCGTAAAGAAGAGACCGCTCACGAACATTAAGATTATAGTCTGAATTCCTATGCCCTGAGCCCTTCGACAAGCTCAGGGCTCAGGAATAGTAAAAAATAATAAAAATATGAGCGAAGAATGTACAGATGGTGCTTGCGCTGTTGACTATACGAAGGAAGTTGAAGTTAAAAATAATTTTAATAAAGAATATATCATTCCTATTTTAGGATTGCTTTTCCTTTCATTAGGGATTGCCTTGGACTTCTTTGACATTGCATTCTTCACTTCTCCTCTACCCATCATTTGGTTTGGAGTAATTTATTTATTCATTGGCGGCCCAATTGTCTTGAAAGCATTAAAACTACTTCTCAAAGGAGATATTTACAACGAATTTGTTTTAATGTCAGTGGCTACACTAGGTGCATTTGGTATTGGTGCTTATGAAGAAGGTGTCGCAGTGATGATTTTCTATGTGATTGGGGAGTTCTTCCAAGAATCAGCAGTAAATAAAGCCAAAAGCTCCATTGAAGCATTGCTAAAAGTTCAAGTAGAAGAAGTTACTGTACTGAAAAACGGAAAAACATCAATTTTACATCCTAGAGAAGTGAAAATAGGTGAAATAATTCAAGTAAAGTCTGGAGAAAAAATTGCACTAGATGGCGTGCTTGTTTCAGAGAATGCACAATTAAACACAGCTGCATTAACTGGAGAATCAGTTCCTAATGGAATCAAAAAAGGAGAGCAAGTATTGGCTGGAATGATCAATTTGAATACAGTCATTGAAATTGAAGTGAATAGTAATTTTGCGGACACCAAGCTTTCTAAAATTCTTCAGATGGTGCAAGAAGCTGTTGGAAGAAAGGCAAAAACACAACAACTCATCAGTCGTTTAGCGAAGATATATACGCCAATCGTTTTTTGGTTAGCATTTGCATTGGTGGTTCTCCCCTATTTTATTCTAGGTGATGATTACATTTTTCAAACTTGGTTTCAGCGAGGATTGATTTTCTTGGTAATTTCTTGTCCTTGTGCATTGGT
>JAJRQQ010000100.1 GCA_024280155.1 Bacteroidota bacterium | reverse complement strand
TCCGTCATTGTGTTTGCAAAACACTTCTTTTGTAGGAATTATTGATTTTCAGCAGAGCGCGTGGAAGCATTGTTTCGACTTGATTTACATCGACTACGCTCAGCATAAATTTTCTTTCTTTTTCATCAAGGAAAAAGGAAATAACAAATTAAATGATATAAATAGACAACATGCTTTTCATTTAAAAGAAAATTTTGATGCTTTTATTGACTTAGAGGTATGATTTAGATAAAATCTGTATTTTTATCGGACACTAATGTACTTTTTTAGTAACTTAACAGTCATGTATAAATTTCTGCTCATATTTATTTCGTTTTTTAGTTTCAGCCAAGACAATCAATCTTTATTATGGGAAATATCAGGGAATGGTCTCGAAAAACCGTCTTATCTTTTTGGAACAATTCATCGAAATGAGAAAGAATTGTTTCAGTTTTCAGACTCGGTTTATGTTGCTTTGAATAATGTCGATGGGGTTGCTTTGGAAACCGATATTTTTGCTGCATTTAATTTTTATGATTCGAGATATGGTGAAGTTGAGTTTACTTTCGACCGCAATGGAAATCCATACGTGAAACATGCCTACGAAACATATACTAAATTTGGTAATGAAAAAGGAATGCCACAGTTTATGGACGCACTCTTTCAACAGTATGCAGAGAATGCAGAAAAAGATTTTTATGCACTCGATTATATTAAATTTCAAAAAGAATACAATCCGAACGAGAATATATTTCGATTCATTGAGCCATTATATTATGATATTAAACTTACTGATTTGTATTTAAAAGGTGATATCGAAGAAATTCATTCTTATTTGGAAAATAAAAGACGAGTCTTCGAAGACGATACTACCCAAGTAATAAAAATGGTTAACAGATTGGATACTTTATTACAATCAAACCGAAGTATTTTTTGCGCAGTGCATGTCGGTCGTTTTTTGGGAGAAAATGGATTTATTCAACTACTTTCTAATAAAGGATATACTGTTCGGCGGGTTGAAAGTTCTTATTCTGAGAATGAAGAATTCAAAAGTAAAGTAAATAGTTATTCTTATTATCCGATTGAAATAGATTCATTAGGTTTTCGTGCCTATTTCCCAGGAGAACCACAATTGGTGTTTGGTGAGGACGAAGACTTCGAATTTAAAATGATTTATCGTGATTATGGTCAAGGAAACACGTATGAAATTGAAATCTACACGCTAGATGAAGACGCTTCTTTTAGTGAATTAGCTCAAGAATACATCGCAAGCCCAGACCAAACTCAACCTTACAAAGTAGAATTAAACAACGGCGGTGAAGCAATGGAAGGTTTATCTGATGCTTATCCAATTGGTTATTATTGGACGAGAGTTCTGTTGGCAGAAGATTATTTTGTGGTCTTAAAAGCTTATGGTGGAAACTATTTCATGGCTTCCGAAAGAGCACAAAGATTTTTTCAACAAGTAGAATTGGATTAAATTTCGCAAAAATCAATTGAATTAATAAGATTTGTTGCTACTTTAGTGTGAAAATAATGATAGCAAAGCATGGAGACTGTTCAAATAATTCCTCGAATTCAGCAAAAAGAATTAGAAGATAAAATCAATTCCAATAAACTAATCATCGTTCAAGGTCCTCGGAAAGTGGGAAAAAAAACGTTGATTAAATCAATTTTAGCAGAAAAAAACTATTCTTTTTCTTGGAATGATTGCTCTAATAAAAAAGAGCGAAAGTGGGTGGAAAAAGAGCATGATTTTCTTTCAAATTCATCGCAATGCATCATTCTTTACGAAGCACAATATTTAGACAATCTTCAAGAGGTTATTGATGAGGTGTTGAATGATCGAATTAAATCAACGATGATTCTTGTTTGCTCTTATCAACCTAAAATAAATTCAGATTTATGGAAAGCGTTAGTGAATGCTGAGTTAATCGTTGAATTCTACGCACCCTCATTCTCAGAATCAGCACAACATTTTGGTTTGCCCAACGAAGAAAAATTACTGGAGGAACGACTTATTTTTGGAGCATACCCTCAAGTTATAGCCAATCAAGAAACAGCAGAAAGCCAATTACTCGAAATTATTGAAGAGGCCATTTTCACCAATCTTCGTGCTGGGGAAAGAATCAATAAAAGTGCAAAAATGATGAAAATGCTTCGTTTATTAGCATTTGAAGTAGGAAACACCATCAGTTTTAATGAAATAGCTGAACGCTGTGATTTAGATAATGAAACGGTCGAGCGTTACATCGAATTATTGGAGGATGCTTTTATTTTGATACATCTTAAGTCATTTCACAACGGTAATCGATATGAATTGAAAAAGTCGAACATGGTTTATTTTGTGGATAATGGTGTACGAAATGCATTAATTCAGAATTTTAATAACATCGATTTTAGAAATGATATGGACGCACTTTGGAAAAACTACGTTGTTGCTGAAAGAATAAAATGGCTGCGCATGAACCGAATTAAAAATCCAGTTTATTTTTGGAAAACGCACACCAACCAACAGATGGATTTTATTGAAATTAAGAATGATAAAATGTTTGCATATAAAACAGATTGGAGAAAGAAAAAGAAATTAAAGTTCCCTAAAAGTTTTACGGAGAATTATTCAGATGCTAAATGCAGTATTATTAATCGCTCTACCTATTGGCCATTTTTGACAAAAAAGATGTAATCGTTGTAATTAATCGGGAAAAATTCTACTAGATATATGGTGTTATATGCCTTTTAATATTCGATTTCTAAAAAAGAAACACCTGTATCGGTTACAAAAACTGTGTCTTGAACATATGAAGTCACCCCAGATAGTATTACTTTTGTTTCATAATATCTAAAACCCATAGGAACTTTACTTGGAGTAGTAGATGTGTATTCATAACAACCCGTAAACCATATATCCCCAAAACTAGTAAAAGGCTTAAAGTTCGTTTTCATCCGAACTTGCATAGAATCTAAAACTCCTTGACAATTAATATTTTTTACATGAGTATTTAATTCCCCATACGGCACCGCATGCCAATCTACAGTCTTATTTTTAACTTCATTTAAAGGAAGAGTTGGCGTATAAGAACCTTCATAAAAGTTTCCCATCATATACAAGTTTTCATTCCCTTGTGCTTTCACTAAACTTGCTCCTCCGTCGTATTTTAAATTATAATAACCATTTGCATCTGTAAATGTGCTTGCAACTTCTTTAAAACCACCAGGTAGTCCTAGTTCAGATGCAGAAAAACGAATTTTTACACCAGAAATACCATCGCCTGTAATTGGGTTGTAAACCCTACCTGAAACATGGTATTCTTTTTTACACGCAATAAGTAAAAATGCGAGGACAAATAAATAGATTATATTTTTCATGAGATGATAATTTTTTTACGTTTTAGAACGCCTTTCAAATAAATGTGAATAATATAAATACCCTTATCTAAACAATTTTCACATTTAAAACGTGCCACATTGATATTTCTTTTTTCTAACACCAAGTTACCATTTAAATCGTAAACTGCAAAATGAGAAATGGGGATGTCTTGCATACAAGTAACTGTAAAAGTACCATCTGACTGATTCGGGAAGATTCTGACTTCAGATTTTTCTATGTCAAACCGCCAAGTACGTGAACCGTATGCTTAGTGGTGAGAGAGGCGCACTGGCAGTCATTCGACTGTCAGCCGTCTACTCGATTATATGCCTTTCTTATTTTACCAAAACATTTCTATTAAATTATTACCTCCTGGTTCTACGTAAAAAGTATCAACACCTGTTGTGGTTATATTGTTGCGTATTGCTTCCCATATATATATATGGTGGCCAGCTAATACTTCACCTGAAGTATTAAAATCAGAGCATCCATTTAAAAGGCTACTTTCACCCCACGGCATGGTTTCAATTTGTCCTTGAGTGAAATTACTGTACTCATCTCCATTAAAATTTTTATACTTAAAAGTATCACCGTTATCAAAACAATTATTATTCTTATAGTGAACATTAACACCCATATGCGGTAACATCTTTATATCATATATATTCTCATGCTCCCTTACAATCTTTGCAAAAGAAGAAGGACCGTTTACCACTTCGTAATCACCTACAGGAACATTCATGGAAGAGTAATCAAATACAATATCATATTGATAATCCAAATCCTTTTTTGGATAGAAATTAGCAATTGCCAAACCAGCGGAGTTGGTTTCTCCTTCTAATTCCCAACCTGTTGGGCTGTTTTGCCAAGACACAATGCCTCCTTCACCTTTTGATTCAATAATTTTCCATTTAACACCAGATATTGGTGTATTGTTGTGTGCCAATTTTGCAGAAACAGTTACGTAAACAGGCCATTTAGCATCCTTTTTACAAGAGAAAAGAAGCAGAACTACCATTAAAAATATAGAGACTACTGTATAATTAATTTTTCTGTGTACCAT
>JAJRQQ010000099.1 GCA_024280155.1 Bacteroidota bacterium | reverse complement strand
CATTCCAATCTACCCACAACATTTAACAGATGAGTGGAAAGAAATGTTAGGTTTAAAGAAAAAAAGTGATGATAAAATAGTAGCGAAAATGCACCGAATTCTTCACCGTGAATTTTACCAAGGAAAAGACAGTTTGTATTACTACAAAGAGAAAGAAGTTATTGTTGAAAAGGAAAGAAAATACGGTTTTAAAGGCAAAACTTACGTTTTAATCAGTGGAAATGTATTCTCAGGTGGTGCATTGTTCAGCGCATTGGTTCGTGATAAAAGTGATGCTATTTATGTTGGGGAAGAAACTGGTGGAGGTTACTACCGACACACAGGATCTATTCCTTTATTTTACCAATTACCCAATTCAGGTATAGAAATTTCACTTTTCATTGTTGTGGCTGAGCAAAATGTTGACCAAAAATTATTTCCCGATGGTCATGGAACAATTCCACATTATACAGTTTACCCTACAAGAGAAGATGTACTGAATGGAAAAGATGCTCAATTGAATTTCGTTTTAAAAAAATAACTTACAATATATACAACCCTTTATTTTAACAGAAGTATTTAGTTATAGAATAGCATAGGACTCTAAAAAAATAATATTGATTGATTCTAGAACCATAGAAGATTTTGTGGCTGGGAAAGAGTCCGGCTTTTCTGTAGTTTATAATAAATATTCCCCGGGTATGTATGCAATATGTTGTCGATATCTACGCTCAAAAGATGACGCAGAGGATGTTCTTCAAGAGGCGTTTATTAAAATATATAACGCCAGAGAAAGTTTTGATAAAAATAAATCAATTGGTGCTTGGATAAAAACAATTACAATTCGTACTGCTCTCGACTTTATCAAAAAGAAAAAAATATTCACCGATTATCTTAATCAAGAAAGGGAGCCTCTTTTCACAACTGAAGATTATACTTCGAATGAATCTAATCATAATTTTAAAGATTCACTTTTAAATATTCTGAAAGAAATACCTGAAGGATATAGCACTGTTTTTCAATTGTACGTGTTGGATAACCTAACACATAAAGAAATTGCTGAATACCTTGGGATATCAGAAGGCACATCCAAATCACAATACTCCCATGCAAAAAAAGTGATAAAAAGAAAACTCGAAACTTTAAAAGTAGCAGGATGAAAAAAGAATTTAACGAAATAGAACAACTCTTCCGTGATACTTTATTGAAAGATGAAATGTCACCCAGTCCTCATGTAAAAGAAAAGGTTTATGCAAATATTACATTTTCAGAAGGTATATCAACATCAAGTAGGGGGATAAATTTATTTAATTTATTTTCGGTAATTGGAGCATTATTGTTAATGTTTACGCAAAGTTTTAATGCGCCAGAATTAGAAAAAACGACTACGAAAGAATTAACCGCTAAAATTGAGAATAAACAAGTTGATGAATTTCAAATACAAAATAAAACGACAGAAAATAGTAGTGTTGAAAATTCGGCAACATTTAATGAATCAGAAGTAGATAATTCTAAAACAAATCACTCGTTAATTGATTTTCATGAGAAAGAACAAATGAGAAACACAACTAATTTCTCAGCAACGAAAAAAAATTATATAAGTAAGAACACTCCTAAAACTTTAAATAATACTTCACCTAAAAAGAAAACTGATACAAAAGAAGGAGCTCCAAACGTAGTTCATGCACAAGAACAAGTTTTCTCAAAAATAGAACAGAAGCACGAAAAAGAAGTGCTAAAACATTCTTCATCCACAGAAAATGCTTCTTCAAATAATACCGCATTAAAATCTGATCATCCAACAGAAAAAACGGTACTTCATCAAAAAAACGAGCGTATTGAGGAAAAAAATGAGGCGAATAATTTACCTCTTCTATCACTACCTCTTAAATCAATCGACCAAGAAAAACCAACGATTCTTCAACCGAAATTAGCATCCTCGAAGAATAAGCGAAACTTCCCTTTCTATTTAAGCTTATATGTAGGGTACAATCTAAATGATGATCGATTAAAAGAAGTCATTACCAATACAGAATACTTGTACCGAATTTCTAAAATCAAAGAAAGTAATGGTTTCCATCTTTCGTTGGAAAACGAATTTAAACTATCCAAAAGATTTGGTTTCTCAGCCGGTTTCGGTTGGGATTACACAAAAACATTCTATTCTGACGAAGGATTAGAAGCTGTTTTTATTGACACAAATCTGGTGACAATCAATTACTTTAATATTCAAAACACATTGTCCGAAAATAATTTTAGCATACCTATTTCTGTGAGCTACCATCTTCCAATTGGAAATCGTTTTGAAATAAAAACATCTGTTGGAATGAATTTTTCTTTACAGAAGAATAACGCCCTTAACTCTGATGATGCTTCCAGAATTGTTACGAATAAATTTGGGTATAAGACATTTGTTCGACCAGAATTCATATACCACTTCTCAGAGTTCAGTTTAGGTGTCTATGGAAAATATCTTTACGATTTTAAACCAAATTCAACTCTTATAGATTTAAAAAGAGAACATCAAGTCTTACAATTTGGATTTATTTTGAAAAAAACATTGTTTTTATAAAAAAACCATGCAACCAGTCGGTTT
>JAJRQQ010000098.1 GCA_024280155.1 Bacteroidota bacterium | reverse complement strand
TGATTAAAAGTTATTAAATAAATCAATCGTCTCTCCATCTGCAACAGTAACAATGGCTTTTTTCCATTTTTTACTTTTTTGCTCAACGATACCTCTATTCGTATATTTCGTAGAGGATTTCCCACCGCCATAATTCATGGTACGTACTTCAGTTACCTGAACTCCATACATGTTCTCGACAGCATTTTTAATTTCTATTTTATTTGCCTTTGGATCAACAACGAAAGAGAAACGATGACAAGTTTCACTTAAACCCGTTGCTTTTTCCGAAATTATCGGCTTTTTAATTATTGTCTTCATCCTAATATTAGTTTAGAATATTTTCGATTGTTTCAACTGAACTCTTCGTCATGATCACTTTTTGTGCATTTAACACATCATAAGTATTCACAGAATCAGCTGTTACAACTTTTACTTTCTTAAGGTTTCGAGATGATAAATAAATATTATCATTCTTTTCTCCTAAAATCATTAATACTTTAGTAGTATCAAGTTTAAGATTCGCGATTAAAGCTACAAAATCCTTTGTTTTGATTGCATCAAATTTAGGATCATCAATAATCATAAGATCATTTGATTTAACTTTATAAGAGAATGCAGATTTACGTGCTAATCTTTTCGTTTTCACGTTTAGTTTGAAATGGTAATTTCTTGGACGAGGCCCAAAAATACGACCACCACCGATACGTGTACCAGATTTAATACTACCTGCACGAGCTCCACCCGTTCCTTTTTGTTTCTTAATCTTTTTAGTAGATCCTGTGATTTCAGCTCTCTCTTTTGCTTTATGCGTCCCTTGGCGTTTATTTGCCAAATGTTGCTTAACATCAAGATAGATTGCATGGTCATTTGGTTCGATACCGAAAACATCTTTTGATAAGCTAACTTCTTTTGAAGTAGCTGCACCTTTTGCACTAGTTACTTTAATTTTCATTACTTTCAATTATTACGGTTGAACCTTTGTGTCCAGGTACTGACCCTTTCACTACTATTAAATTCTTGTCTGCAAGAACTTTAAGAACTTGTAAATTTTCCATTGTTACACGTTCGTTACCCATTTGACCTGCCATTCTCATTCCTTTGAATACACGAGCTGGGTAAGAAGCTGCACCAATTGATCCTGGAGCACGTAATCTGTTGTGCTGACCATGAGTTGCTTGTCCAACACCGGCAAAGCCGTGTCTTTTAACAACCCCTTGGAAACCTTTACCTTTAGAAGTTCCTACTACACTAACGAATTCACCTTCCGTGAAGATATCAACGTTAATAATGTCTCCGAGATTTTTGTCTTCGAAACCTTTAAACTCAACTAACTTCGACTTTGGATCGGTTTTAGCTTTCTTAAAGTGACCTTTCATAGAGTTTGGAGTGTTTTTTTCTTTACGATCTCCAAATCCTAACTGAACAGCCTCGTAACCATCTCTGTCTTGTGTTTTAACTTGAGTTACAACACAAGGACCTGCTTCTATCACCGTGCATGGCATTGCTTTACCCTCGGCACTGTAGATGCTAGTCATCCCGATTTTTCTACCAATAATTCCTGGCATACTTTAACTATTTATTTTATTAAACCTAAATTACTTATACCTTGATTTCAACATCAACACCACTTGGTAATTCCAAGCGCATTAACGCATCAACCGTTTTCGATGAAGAACTATAAATGTCCAACAAACGTTTATAAGAACATAACTGGAATTGTTCACGAGCTTTCTTATTTACGTGTGGAGATTTCAACACTGTATAGATTCTTTTGTGTGTTGGTAATGGAATTGGCCCACTAACAACAGCACCTGTCGACTTCACTGTTTTTACAATCTTCTCAGCTGATTTATCAACTAAATTATGATCGTAAGATTTTAATTTTATTCTTATTCTTTGACTCATCTGCTTAATATTATGCTGTTACACCTTTTACTTTTGCGATTACCGTTTCTGCAATGTTTTTTGGAGCCTCAGAATAGTGTGAGAATTCCATTGTTGAACTTGCTCTACCAGAAGAAATCGTTCTTAAAGTAGTCACATATCCAAACATTTCAGATAATGGCACATCAGCTTTAACCACTTTTGCTCCATTTCTATCATCCATACCTTTCATCAGGCCACGACGACGATTCAAATCCGCAACTACATCACCCATGTTAACTTCTGGTGTTACCACCTCAAGTTTCATAATCGGTTCAAGTAACTTAGGACCTGCTTGTTTCAATGCATTTTTAAATGCCATTTTAGCACAAATCTCAAAAGACAATGCATCTGAATCGACAGCATGGAAAGATCCATCTTTCAATTCAACTTTCATTGCATCCATAGGGAAACCTGCCATAACTCCATTCTTCATAGACATTTTAAATCCTTTTTCAACAGAAGGAATAAATTCACGAGGAACATTACCACCTTTAATAGAATTAATAAATTCTAAACCTGTTTTCTCTGGATCGTCTTGAGGAGAAATCACAACAACGATATCTGCAAATTTACCACGTCCACCTGATTGTTTCTTATAAACTTCTCTATGATCAACTGCTTTGGTAATATTTTCTTTGTAAGACACTTGTGGTTCACCTTCGTTCACCTCAACTTTAAATTCTCTTTTCAAACGATCAATTAAAATCTCTAAGTGAAGCTCACCCATTCCAGAGATAATCGTTTGACCTGAGTCCTCATCTGTTTTAACTTGAAAAGTAGGATCTTCTTCAGATAACTTATTAAGTCCCATTCCTAATTTATCCATATCAGCTTGAGTTTTAGGCTCAATAGCTATACCAATAACTGGATCTGGAAAATCCATTGATTCAAGAACAATTTTATTCTTTTCATCACACAAAGTATCTCCTGTACGAATATCCTTAAATCCAACAGCTGCTCCTATATCCCCTGCTTCAAGAGCTGGGATAGAGTTTTGCTTATTAGAATGCATTTGGAATAAACGAGAAATACGCTCTTTTTTATTCGAACGAGTATTAAACACATAAGAACCAGCATCGATTTGACCTGAGTAACATCTTACGAAACACAAACGTCCAACAAAAGGATCTGTTGCGATTTTAAACGCTAAAGCAGCCATAGGCTCATCTTTCGATGGTTTTCTTAAAGCAGGTTCTTCAGTATCTGGATTAATTCCTTCAATTGCATCAATATCTAAAGGTGATGGCATAAATGCCATAACTGCATCCAACATTGTTTGAACACCTTTGTTTTTAAAGGCCGAACCACACATTACTGGTTGAATAGTCATATTGATCGTAGCAACACGAATTGCTTTCATCATTTCATCAACTGTAATTGACTCTGGATCTTCGAAGAATTTCTCCATTAAAACATCGTCAGATTCAGCAATTGACTCAATCAATAAATCTCTGTATTCTTGAACAGTTTCTTTCAAGTCTTCAGGAATTTCCATCTCTTCGTATGTCATCCCCATGTCCTCATCATTCCAAGTAATTCCTTTTCCTGTAATTAAATCAACAACTCCTATGAATTCATCTTCAGATCCAATTGGAACTTGCAATGGAACGGGATTACCTCCTAAACGTTCTTTAATTTGACTCACAGTACTAAAAAAATCAGCACCCATTCTATCCATCTTATTGATGAAACACAAACGTGGAACTTTATACTTATCAGCTTGTCTCCAAACCGTTTCAGACTGAGGCTCAACTCCAGAAGAAGCACAGAACAATGCAACCGCACCATCTAACACTCTTAAAGAACGCTCAACTTCAACCGTAAAATCAACGTGACCAGGAGTATCAATGATATTCATTTTATACTCTTCACCTTCGTATTTCCAAGAACAAGTTGTAGCAGCAGAAGTAATTGTAATACCTCTTTCTTGCTCTTGCTCCATCCAATCCATTGTTGCAGCCCCATCATGAACCTCACCAATTTTATGCGAAATACCTGTATAATATAAAATTCTCTCAGTAGTTGTTGTTTTACCAGCATCTACATGAGCCATAATTCCAATATTACGTGTATATGTTAAATCTCTTTTTGCCATTACCTAGAATCTAAAATGTGAAAACGCTTTATTTGCTTCAGCCATCCTTAATGTGTCTTCTTTTTTCTTATAAGCAGCACCCTCTTCTTTCGAAGCTGAAAGAATTTCAAAAGCTAATTTCTGAGCCATTGTTTTCTCATTACGCTTACGTGAAAAACCGATCAACCACTTCATAGCTAATGATTCTTTTCTACTTTCTCGAACAGGTGTTGGGATTTGAAATGTTGCACCACCAATACGTCTACTCTTAACCTCTACAGGAGGAGTAATGTTTTCCAATGCTTTTTTCCAAGTCTCTAAACCTGTTGCTTCCTCTACTTTCTCTCCAACCATATCGATTGCATCGTAGAATATTCTGAAAGCCAAACTTTTCTTTCCATCCAACATTAAGTTATTAACGAACTTTGTTACTTGAACATCGTTAAATTTTGGATCTGGAAGTATGGCAATTTTTTTTGCTTTTTTTCTTCTCATCTTTTAAACTATTTAAAAGGATTATTGTTTAGGTCTTTTTGTTCCATACTTCGAACGACGTTGAGTTCTACCCTCAACTCCCGCAGTGTCTTCTGCACCACGAACAATGTGATAACGCACACCTGGTAAATCTTTTACTCTACCACCACGCACTAACACCAATGAATGTTCTTGTAAATTATGACCTTCACCACCGATATAGGCATTCACCTCTTTTCCGTTGGTTAGTCGAACTCTTGCTACTTTTCGCATTGCCGAATTCGGCTTTTTAGGTGTAGTGGTGTAAACTCTTACACATACTCCTTTACGCTGAGGACAAGAATCAAGTGCTGCTGACTTGCTCTTCTTCACTACCGCTGTTCTCCCTTTGCGAACTAATTGTTGTATAGTTGGCATAAAAATACTTGTTATCTTTAATTAATAATAAAACTCTCCTAAAAACTCTTTTAGGGGTGCAAAGATAGCACATTAAAGTTATAAATCAAGGAAGTAGAGAAAAAACTTTTTCTTTTTTCACAATAGACTGTTCACATCTTTAAAACTACAAAGAATTTACCTTTCAAAAGGCATATACAAACATAACCAATCATTGTGTGTTTCCAATAGTTTTTTAAAAAAAGTTCGCACACCCAGTAAGAAACTCTCAAATTATAAGAAATAAGCTGTTGGATTTAAACAAAAAAATAGCATATTTGCTCTGCCATGAAAAAATTATCTGCTCTTATTGTAATTTTCATCTCAATTGTATTCACAATCCATTTTTCTACGACAATAAGTGACTTTACACAAAAAAAACAAACTTGCATATGCGCATACGATGGATTCGGTTACTACATGTATTTACCTTCACTATTTGAAAACAAAACATTAAACATTGACAAAGATTGGGCACAAGACATTCAAGACCACTATTGTAATGGAATAGAAACCTACCAATTACTAAAGCAGCCAAACGGAAACTATATCGACCTCTACCATATAGGTTTAGCCTATTTGCAACTACCCGCATATACAATTAGTCATTTTTTTGCAATTAAACTCGGGTACAAAACCGATGGATTTAGCCTTCCATACGTTGTGGGATTCATACTTAACGCCTTACTATTTTGCATCATAGGGTTAGTCTATCTACGAAAGCTACTTCTACTCCTATTCGACGACAAAACAGCGGCCCTTACCATATTATTACTCTACCTTTCATCAAACATATTCCTTACATTCACTCTACAAAAAGACCTTCCACACTTATATATATTTGCACTCAATAGTATATTCTTATATCACCTGATTTTATTCAAGAAGCACAATCAAAAGAAAAACCTAATTTATTCTGCTCTTTTCCTCGGTATCACAGTTGCTATTCGCCCAACTCAAGCCATGCTTGGACTAACACCTTTAATCCTGCTTTGGAAAGACTCCCCCAACTTAAAAACACTATTTTATCAAATCTCTTACTATCCATTGTTTGGATTACTATGGAACATACCACAAATAGCTTATTGGTTTTTTATTGGTGGAAAAATACTGATGCCTAACCTTCATGTTGAAGAACTTGTCATCATCGATCCGAACCTAACCGATTTCTTATTTTCTTTTAGAAAAGGATGGCTAATATATAGCCCCGTTTTCATTCTATCTTTCATTGGACTTACACATCTTTATAAAAGGAATAAAAATCTATTTTGGGCTTTTTTTCCAACCATCATCATATACATATACATAATGAGTAGCTGGGAATGCTGGTGGTACGCTAGCTCATTTGGGTCTAGGGTCATGACGGATATTTACCCATTTCTTACAATCCCTATCGCTTTTCTATGGGTTTCTCTTTCGAAAAAATCACACAAATTCACCTTCCTCTTCATCGGATTTCTTCTTTCAATTCTTTCAATTTTTCAATCCTATCAATTCGAAAAGGTATTATTCACCACGAAAGAATGAGTAAGCAACAATACTTTTACACCTTTGGGAAAATAGACAAAGAAAATTTCAATGAAGACAGATTATTAATGAACCGAAAAAATATAAATTGGATCGACAATGTTGAGAACTCAGGGTTATATAAAGTACAAAAGATTATTCCAATTTACTTGGTGAATAAGCTAAGTTTTCACAAAGACACTATCGGCTCCAGAATAGAGAATATTGTTTTATTGGATAAACTGGAATCTGACGAAACTCGAATCGATGTGAGCTTCAAAATTCGTTTTCTATCCACCTCTCCTAATCCTATCTACTTAAAACTAGAAACCTGTAGCCGTTTTAACTGCTACGATTGGCACAGCGTTGAAATACACCAAGACTCCAGCAATAAAGATTATAAAGAGATAAAATACAGATTTAACCTTCCAGACATCAACCACAAAGCGGATAAACTTCAAGTTTACACCATAAATCCAAACAAAGTAGAATTCGAAATAATAGACTTCAAAATCACAGGAACTACAGTGATGAGAGATTAACGTCTACCTATACAAAGTTGCTTTAATCGCTTTAATCAAACGGTCAACATTAGGCAAAGCTTCCTCTATCAATGTTGGAGAAAATGCAAAAGGAGTATCCGTTTGTGTCACTCGCTGCACTGGCGCATCCAAATAATCAAACGCATAACGCTGAAGGTGATATGCTATTTCTGAAGAAATAGAAGCTAATGGCCAAGACTCTTCTAACACAACGCAACGATTTGTTTTCTTAATAGACTCAACTACAGTACCATAATCAATAGGTCGAACCGAACGGAGATCTATAATTTCACAAGAAATGCCTTCTTTTTCGAGAATTTCCGCAGTCTGATAAGCTACTTCTATAATTTTGCCAAAAGTTACAATTGTAATATCACTTCCTTTCTTTTTAACATCAGCTACACCGATCGGAACAATATATTCACCTTCAGGAATCTCGCCTTTAACACCGTATAATCTTTCTGACTCAAGAACTAAAACAGGATCATTATCACGAATCGCAGCTTTCATTAACCCTTTAGCGTCTGCTGGATTAGAAGGCACAACAACTTTTAAACCCGGGACATGAGCATAAAAAGCTTCAAAACTTTGAGAATGTGTCGCCCCCAATTGGCCAGCCTGTCCATTTCCACCACGGAAAACAATTGGACAACTGTATTGACCTCCTGACATTTGTAACATTTTAGCAGCACTGTTGATAATCTGATCAGCAGCTAGAATCGCAAAATTCCAAGTCATAAATTCAACTATCGGTCTTAAACCATTCATTGAGGCGCCGACAGCAATACCAGTAAATCCAAGTTCAGCAATAGGTGTATCAATAATTCTTTTTGCACCAAACTCATCCAGCATTCCTTGAGAAACTTTATAAGCACCATTGTACTCAGCAACCTCTTCTCCTAACAAAAAGACAGATTTATCTTTTCGCATTTCTTCTGACATCGCTTCATTTAAAGCTTCCCTATATTGTACTGTTTTCATATTAAGTTCTGTTTTAATCTAAAATTGAGTTTTCAAAAATACTAAATTTACATTTAATATATTGGTATAAATCTACATAAAAAAGAAATCTCATCGTTTTGTCAAAAATGAAAAAAATTAAATTACTATGTGTACACACGATTTCTAGAAAAATAAAACCGTTAATTATGGTATATATTCTCTAATAAATAACTAAATTCGTAGCCATTAAAAAAAAGTAAAATATTTCTTATGAAAATACTTGTTTGTATTAGTAAATCTCCAGATACAACTTCTAAAGTAGCCTTTACGGATGGTAATACGAAGTTTGATGAGAATGGAGTACAATATATTGTAAATCCGTATGATGAATGGTATGCGCTAGTTAGAGGGCTTGAATTAAAAGAAGCAAATGGAGGAACAGTGTCAATTGTGACTGTTGGAACCAATCAAGATGATGCTGTTATTCGTAAAGCTTTGGCAATTGGTGCAGATGATGCTACTCGCATTGATGCAGAACCGACAGATGCTTATTTCGTTGCAATGCAAATTGCAGAATTAGCAAAAGAAGGAAGTTACGACATGATTCTAACAGGAAAAGAAACCATTAACTACAATGGTTCTCAAGTCGGGGGTATGATTTCAGAAGCTATTGATTTACCTTTTGTGTCTTTGGCAAGTAAAATGGATGTTGACGGTACAAAAGTAACTTTAGAAACTGAGATCGCCGGAGGCGTTCAAGTTGTTGAGGTTCAGTTCCCTGCTGTTATTTCATGTGCAAAAGGAATGGCAGAACAAAGAATTCCAAACATGCGAGGAATTATGGCTGCAAGAACAAAACCTTTGAACGTTATTGCTCCCACTGAAGTCACTCCACTTACAACTTACGAAGGTTACACTTTACCTGATGCGAAATCAGCTTGTAAAATGATTGACCCAAACAACATGGATGAGTTAGTTCAATTGTTACACCAAGAAGCGAAAGTTATTTAACACGAAAATTATGTCAACATTAGTATATATTAATAGTCGTGATGGCCTTGCAAAAACTGCATACGAAGCTATCACATACGGAAAAAAATTAGGACAAGAAGTTATAGCATTAACTTCAGGTTCGGCAGATGATGCTCTTCTTTCAAAGCTGGGAGAATATGGTGCTTCAAAAGTATTGGTTGACCGATCAATCCAATCTGACGACCCACAACAACTTACTCGTTTAATTGCTTCTGCAGTTGATTCAGAGAGTGCAAATACTGTTATTTTTTCACATGACCTCGTTGCTAAAGCAGTTGCTCCAAGGTTGTCTGTAAGATTGAAAGCCGGATTGATTTCAGGTGCAATTGATGTACCTACAGGAGATACGATAAAAGTTAATGTCTTTTCAGGTAAGGCTTTTGGAAACGTAAAAATAAACTCTTCAAAGAAAATTATTTCATTATTACCAAATAGCTTCCAGCCTGAAGAAAATGGTTCATCTTGTTCAGTAGAAGAATACAATGGTAATGCTGGAGATGCAAAAATCACATTACTAGAAACAAAGAAACCTGAAGGTGAAATTCCATTACCCGAAGCTGAGATTGTTGTTTCTGCAGGAAGAGGATTGAAAGGTTCAGAAAACTGGGGAATGATAGAAGATTTAGCAAAAGAATTAGGAGCAGCAACTGCTTGTTCACGTCCTGTAGCTGATATCGGATGGAGACCTCACCATGAACACGTTGGCCAAACAGGTGTAGCAATTCGTCCAAACTTGTACATTGCAGCAGGAATTTCAGGTGCAATTCAGCATCTTGCCGGTGTAAATGGATCTAAAGTAATCGTCGTAATTAATACAGATGAAGAAGCGCCATTTTTTAAAGCTGCAGATTATGGTGTTTTAGGTGATGCTTTTGAAGTTATTCCTAAATTAACTGAAGCAATTAAAAAATTCAAAGCATCAAATTAAGAATTATTGAGGATTAATATTAATTTTATCCTCGAAGAGATTTTGATTATAGGAAGCAAAACTTTTTGCTTCCTATTTCTTTTTATCGAAAGAAACGAATACAATGGATAGAATAGAACTTAAAATAATTGGACTTTCATACAGCCAAACTCAGTCTGGCGCATATGCTCTAGTGCTTTCTGAAAAAGAAGGCTTTAGGAGGTTGCCTATTATTATTGGCGGATTTGAGGCACAAGCAATAGCTGTTGAACTTGAAAAAATGACACCTTCTCGCCCATTAACACATGATTTATTTAAAACATTTTCAACCGCATTTAAAATAAATATCAAAGAAATATATATTCATAATCTTAGCGAAGGAGTTTTCTTTGCTAAATTAATCTGCACCAGAGATGGTGAAACCGTTGAGATTGATGCCAGAACCTCTGATGCTATAGCTATCGGAGTCCGTTTTAATGCTCCTATCTACACAACAGAAGAAATCCTATCAAGTGCTGGAGTTCTACTCGATGAAGACCCCGAAGAAGATGATATTTTAAGTGAAGCTATTGATGATCTAAAGAATGATACAATCGATGCTAAAAGTACAGACGAACTTAAAAAAGAACTAGACATCGCTATTGAAAATGAAGACTATGAACTTGCTTCAAAAATTAGGGATGAGATAAAAAAACGAGACAAAGAACAATAACTCAACAAAAACTGCAACCTAAAACTACAAGCCCATGGGAATTAAACTCAGACTAACAATTTTAAATTTTCTTCAATACTTCACCTGGGGGGCTTGGCTACTATCAACAGGTTCATACCTTGGGGCAACTCTTGGATTCACAGGTATACAGATTGGAGCAGTTTATGGCACTATGGGTTTTGCCTCATTATTTATGCCTGCGTTACTCGGCATTGTTGCTGACAAGTGGGTAAACACAGAACGCGTTTTAGGTACAAGTCATATTATCTTAGGTGGTTTACTTATTTTACTTTCAACCCAAACGTCATTCTCTGCTTTTTATCCAATCGTATTTTTAGCTTCAATGTTTTATATGCCAACAATTGCATTAACAAACTCTTTATCGTATGCTATTTTAGAAAAAGAGGATGAAGACATTGTTAATGTCTTCCCGAAAATTAGAGTTTGGGGAACTGTTGGTTTCATCTTTGCCGTTTGGACAGTTGACATGCTCGATCTTGGAATCACTCATTACCAATATATAATAAGTGCAGTAGCATCTATACTTCTAGGTGTTTTTGCTTTTACTTTACCTTCAGTCAAACCATCTAAAGCAAATAAAAATAAAACTCTCGTTCAGCAATTTGGATTAGATGCTTTTGTGCTTTTCAAGAAAAAGAAAGTGGCTATCTTTCTTGTCTTCTCGATGCTTTTAGGCTGTGTTTTACAGATATCAAACATGTGGGGTGATGGCTTTCTAAGAGATTTCACCATTAATTATGACGGCTATTTTATTGTTGAACATTCTTTGATGTTCATTACACTATCAATGGTTTCAGAAACACTTTTTATCTTGACTATCCCTTACTTTTTAAAGAAATTTGGCATTAAAAAGGTAATGCTAATGAGTATGTTTGCTTGGGTCTTAAGATTTGCTTTATTTGGAATAGGGGACCCTGGAACTGGAGCAATCTTCCTAACGCTTTCAATGATTGTTTACGGTATGGCTTTTGATTTTTTCAACATCTCAGGTTCACTTTTTATCGAAACAGAAGCAGACCAATCAATCCGTTCAAGTTCAGAAGGGTTATGTATGCTCATGACAAACGGACTTGGAGCTATCATTGGCGCATACGGCAGTGGGTACATCGTGGATTTATTTACTGTTGATGACGTTAGGGATTGGACAAATATTTGGTTTATTTTTGCTGGATATTCATTAGTAGTCATGCTCATATTCGCAATTGTATTCAAATACAAACATAATCCAAACGAAGAATTAGAAATTAAACACTAATGCAATTAATCGATCAAATTTTCTCCATTAATTCTGAAGAAGAATTTGAAAAAACGGCATTGAAGGTTTTTCATTTGCAAATAAAAAATTGTGACATCTATCGGAAGTATGTCGAATTTTTAAATTGGAAAACTCCTACTAATATTTACGAAATCCCTTTTCTACCTATTGAATTCTTTAAGACTCATGAAATTATTACAGAAAAAATGTCTTCTGAAATTGTTTTTAAATCAAGCGGAACAGGAGGAATAAGATCGAAACATTTTGTTGCAAAAAAATCTTTGTACGAAAAATCATTTCGCTTTAATTATGAAAAAATAATTGGTGAAATTCAAAATACCGTTGTATTAGCACTCTTACCAAATTATTTAGAACAAGGGGAATCAAGTTTGGTCTATATGGTCAATGATTTCATCGAACAATCCAATGATAAATTATCTGGTTTTATTCTCGATGATTTTCACAAGTTACACTCTCATTACCTAAAAGCAGTTAAAGAAGGTAAAAAAGTGATTCTATTTGGTGTTTCATACGCATTAATTGATTTATCAGAATCCGAATATGTATTTCAAAAAGCAACTATCATAGAAACTGGAGGAATGAAAGGTCGAAGAAAAGAAATTACCAAGGCTGAATTGCATCAAATTCTTCGTAATGGGCTAAAAACTGAAATGATATTTTCCGAGTATGGAATGACAGAGCTCTTATCGCAAGCATACAGTACAGCTGATGAAATTTTCAGAACTAGTCCAATTATGAAAATACTCATAAGGCAAACTAACGACCCTTTTTCGTATATTCTAGATGAAAAAACTGGTGGAATTAACGTCATTGATTTAGCCAATTTATACAGTTGTTCTTTTATTGCAACCCAAGATTTAGGAAAAAAAACAAGTGAGGGATTTAAAATTATGGGACGATTTGACCATTCTGACGTAAGGGGATGTAACTTACTCGTTCAATAAGAGTTTAGCAAAATAGATAGATTTAATTATCTTTATCATTAATATGACAACACAAACAATCATCATTTTAGTTCTAATTGGAATTCTTGCAGGAATTCTCAGTGGATTTGTAGGTGTTGGTGGTGGGATCTTAATTGTACCTGCGCTTGTTTATTTCTTAGGAATGTCACAACACGAAGCGCAAGGTACAAGTTTATTCGTCTTACTTCTACCGGTTGGCATCTTTGCCGTTATCAACTACTCAAAAAGTGGTCAAATGGATTGGAAATTTGGATTAATAATCGCACTTACATTTGTTATTGGTGGTTACATTGGTTCAAAACTTGCGCTAAAGATTTCCCCTTCAATTGTCAAATTAATTTTCGGTGGAATAATGGCCGTTGTCTCTATTAAACTTCTACTTTCGGGTATAAATGGGCTATCCAATGAATCTTGAATTAAAAAACATTATTCTTGAAAAGACTGAAAATATTTTTCAAGATGTAAAGAGAATACGTGAATATATTCACGCCAATCCTGAACTTTCTTATGAAGAATATGAGACGATGAAGTTTGTTTCAAAAGAATTGGAAAGAATTGGGGTAGAGCATGAAACTGGCATCGGTAAAACAGGAATCGTAGCCATTATTCGAGGTACTCATCACAAAATAGATGATGAATGCATCGCATTGAGAGCTGATTTAGACGCTCTTCCTATTCAAGAAGAAAATGATCTCTCATTCAAATCTAAGAATGATGGAACAATGCACGCATGTGGTCACGACGTTCACACTTCAATTCTTTTAGGGACTGCTGAGATTTTATTTGAATTAAAAAACCAACTTCCTCATCCTGTAAAACTAATTTTTCAGCCCGGTGAAGAAAAAAACCCAGGAGGTGCAACATATATGATTGCAGATGGTGTAATGGAAAATCCTACAGTAAAAGAAATGTATGCATTGCATGTTTTTCCAGATTTAGAAGTTGGAAAAGTCGGTTTCAAAGAAGGAATCTACATGGCTTCTTGTGATGAGATTTACATTACAATTCACGGCAAAGGTGGACATGGTGCATTGCCACATCAGTGCATTGATCCAATCGTTATTGGCTCATCAATGATCTTAAACCTTCAACAAATTGTTAGCCGTAAATGTGACCCTAAAATTCCTTGCGTACTTTCTTTTGGGCATTTTGAAGCATTAGGAGCTACCAATGTTATTCCAGAAAAAGCATATTTAAAAGGCACATTCCGAACAATGAATGAAGAATGGCGTGAAGAAGCATTAAAATTGATAATAAACAGTGCTGAATTGATTGCCAATTCTGTGGGGGGAAAAGCGGAAGTTACAATAAGCAAAGGTTATCCTTATTTAGAAAACAATCCTAAACTTACACAATCACTCCGTACAAAAACAGTTGAATTTCTAGGGAGTGAAAATGTAGTTGAATTACCAATTCGTTTAACTGCTGAAGATTTCTCTTTTTATTCTCAAATAGTACCCGTTTGTTTTTTCAGGCTAGGTGTTCGCAATGAAAGTAAAGGTATAACTCACGGAGTCCACACTTCCAAATTTAATATTGACGACGATGCTCTGAAAATTGGTATACAAACTATGTGTTTGTCTGTATTTTCTTAAAAAAGAAATAAAAATCTAGAAACATGAAAAACAATTTATTCATTTTTTTAATTCTGATTTCAGGACTTATAGCTTGTAATAAACAAAAAAGTGTTCTAAAAAAACTAACTGGAGAATGGAAGATATACAGCTACACTTTTCAAAACTTTTCAGGATTGTCCTATAAATATGATGCTAAAGGAACTTTCCAGTTGGAAAATTGCAAAAATGAGTTTTGTTCTTATCAGTTAGACATGACTTATGTTGTTTCTGGTCAAGTCAATTCTAAAAATGATTTTGGTGAGTATAAAGTGGAGAATGATGGGGAGCATTTCATTTTAAACAGAATGAATTCAGACGGGAGTATTTCTACTTTTGAAAAAAATCGGATTCTTTTAATAAATAAAGACCAAATAAAAATGCTAACCCAGGACGAATTCGGAGTACATCATTTTATTTTAGCAAAATAATCAAATTAAAAAACATTAATTTAATTCGCCATCTCACTCATAAACTTAATTCGCATCAGCCTCAATTCCTCCTCAGAAAACTCTCCTTCAAATTCATCGTAAGCTGCTTGTAAATCATCGGTTTCTGCTTCAGAAAAGTATTCATATATATCCTCTTGAGAATCTGAGTCTAGGATATCATCGATGTAATAATTAATATTAACTCGAGTCCCTGAAGTTACAATCTGTTCAATTTCAGCAATAACTTCATCTATGCTTTTCCCCTGTGCATCACCAATATCTTCCAAAGGTAATTTACGGTCAATATTTTGTATCAACTGAACCTTTAATCCTGATTTTTTAACAATCGATTTCACGACCATATCTTGTGGGCGCTCAATTTCATTGTCCTCTACATAACGTTTTATCAAGGCGACAAATGGCCCTCCATACCGTGAAGCTTTACCATGCCCTACTCCTTGGACATTTGTCAACTCCTCTATTGTAATTGGATATTGAAAACACATGTCCTTCAGGGAAGGCTCTTGAAAAAGAACAAATGGCGGAATATCTTTCTGTTTCGAGATGCTTTTCCTCAAATCCACCAATTGATTATACAAGGCTTCATCAAAAGCTGCACCTCCTGTATTTGTTATTACAGTTTCATCATTCGACACCAAATAATCATGCTCTTTAATCAACATAAATGAAGTTGGCTTGGATAGAAACTCTCGACCAGCCTTTGTTATTTTAAGTACTCCATACGATTCGATGTCTTTTGAAAGCAGACCAGCAACAACTGTTTGACGGATAACTGCATTCCAAAAATTAACATCTTTATCTTTCCCGACACCAAAATTAGGGAGTTTATCATGTTTGTACGCTTGAATATCTGATTTATTTATTCCCGCCAAAAACAAGCAGTAATGCTTTGATCTCTGTGTTTCTTTCAATGCATCAACTGCTTCTAATAAATGCAATACCCGGTCTTTTCCTTCATGTTTTTCCTTAGGGTGGCGACAATTGTCACACAAGTTATTACAGTTATTTTCATCAAACTCTTCCCCAAAATAATAAAGAATCATTTTTCTTCGACAAACAGAAGTTTCAGCATATGCAGACATTTCATTCAACAATTGCCTTCCAATTTCTTGTTCTGCCACAGGTTTTCCTTGAAGAAATTTTTCTAATTTCTCAATATCCTTATATTGATAGAAAGAAATGCATTCTCCCTCCCCTCCATCACGACCAGCGCGGCCTGTCTCTTGATAATAACTCTCCAATGATTTTGGAATATCATGATGAATAACAAAACGAACATCTGGTTTGTCTATTCCCATGCCAAAAGCAATTGTAGCAACAATGACATCTGTATCTTCCATCAAAAACATGTCTTGATGTCTTGCACGCGTTCCAGCATCCAATCCAGCATGATAAGGTAGGGCTTTAATTCCGTTTACTTGAAGTAATTCAGCCAGTTCTTCAACCTTCTTTCTACTTAAACAATAAATAATTCCACTTTTCCCTTCTTTTGTACGAATGTATCTTATGATTTGCTTTTCGACTTCTTTTTTAGGAAAAATTTGATAATATAGGTGATCACGATTAAATGAAGATTTGAACACTTTAGCATCCAACATATTCAAGTTTTTTTGAATATCATATTGAACTTTTGGTGTAGCTGTTGCTGTCAGTGCAATAATAGGTACAGAAGTTATTTCTTCAAAAATCTCTCTTAGTCTCCGATATTCAGGTCTAAAATCATGTCCCCATTCAGAAATACAATGCGCTTCATCAATGGCAAAGAAGGAAATATTAATTCCTTTAAAAAATTGTATGTTTTCTTCTTTCGTTAAAGATTCTGGAGCAACATAAAGCAATTTAGTTTTCCCTTCAGTGATATCACTTTTCACTTTTGCAGCTTCTCCTTTATTTAAAGACGAGTTCAAAAAATGAGCGATTGACTCATCAGTACTCACACTTCTTATAGCATCCACCTGGTTTTTCATGAGAGCAATAAGTGGAGAAACTATCACCGCAGTACCTTCAGACATTAACGCTGGAAGCTGATAGCACATTGACTTACCGCCTCCCGTAGGCATTATTACAAAAGTATTATTGCCTTCGAGGACATTCTTAATAACGCTTTCCTGATCACCTTTGAAACTATCAAAACCAAAGAAAGTTTTTAAGGCTCCTTTAATATTCGTTTTTACCATATTGAATTTAATCGTATAATTCTTAATAAAAATACTAAAAATCTTTAATCATTCGCTTAATTAAAATAACTTTCTTCATAAAATTAAAATAAAACACTTTTTCTTAACATTTCTTCTATTCATTATTACTTTTCTGAAGGTATTAACTTAGAATAATTATTTTTGCATACAATATTATGGAAGAAGATAAAAACATGACGTTCATTAGCCACCTCGAAGAATTGAGAAAAAGGCTGATTAAAATTGCAATAGTCGTTCTAATTTTAGGAATTGGTTTGTGGTTTTTTCAAGGGTGGATTATGGAGAACCTTTTCCTATCTATGAAAGAACCTGATTTCATCACTTTTCAATTGATGTGTCAATTTTTTGGAATTTGCGTAAAAGAAATCCCCTTACAAATGCAAAGTATGACGATGACGGGTCAATTTTCTTATGCACTAATGATGAGCATTTTAGGTGGTGTAGTTTTAGCTTTCCCATTTATATTTTATCAAATATGGGCATTTATTCAGCCTGGGCTCAAAAAGAATGAAAAAACCATCTCAAAAGGAATCGTTCTTTATGTGAGCTTATTATTCTTCTTAGGAATATCTTTTGGATACTTTATCGTAGCTCCTTTATGTGTTCAATTCTTTGGTTCTTATCAGATATCTGATCAATTGCAGAATATTTTTACTATTACTTCATACATGAGTATGATCTTATCGACTATTTTTTACTCTGGTCTATTATTCCTTCTCCCTGTCCTTGCCTACCTTTTTACTAAACTCGGCGTACTTAACGCGGAATTCTTAAGAAAATATCGAAAGCATGCTATTATTGGTATACTAATTCTTTCGGCTGTAATTACCCCACCTGACCTCATTAGTCAAATTATTGTAGGTATCCCGATTGCAATACTCTATGAAACTAGTATATTCGTTTCTGCACGTGTTGAAAAAAAATTAAAAATTGAGCAACAAAGGAATGCTTAGTCTCGTTTTAGTTACCTACTTTTAAAACAATTTAATTTTTTTAATGAAAACAAGTTTACTATTTCTCATACTTTCCCTGTCATTCTTTGCTTCTGCACAGACAACAAAAATCGAAGGAATTGTTACCGACCAAGTAACAGGTGAGCCTATGCCTTTTGTTACAGTCCGTTTTCAAAACACGAAAATTGGAACACTAACAGATACACTTGGTCATTATATGTTAGAAACATATTATGCTTCCGACTCCATTACTTTTTCTTTTTCAGGGTATTTAAAAATCTCAAAACATGTAGATCTAGACACAGAACAAATCATTGATGTCACTCTACCTATTTTATCCACGGATTTTGAAGAAGTAGTTGTTCGAGCTCCCGATGAATTACCTTCAACAATCCTACATAAGAAAGTAATCGCCAATAAGAAGATTAATAACAAGGAGAAACTTGATTCTTATGAGTATGAAGTTTACAATAAAATTCAACTTGATTTAAACAACATTGATTCTAGTTTTCAAGAAAGAGCTGTAGTAAAGCGTTTATATTTAATTATGGATTACTTAGACGAAGAAGATGATGGAAAAAGTTATTTACCCGTTATTTTAAGCGAATCGGTTTCCGATTATTACTATCGAAAATCCCCAAAAAAGAAAATGGAAATCGTCAAGGCCTCCAAAATTAGCGGAATTGAAAACCTAGATTTAAATCAATTTATGGGAGACATGTATTTAGATGTAAATGTTTACGATAATTCCTTACATATTTTCAATAAATCATTCATCAGTCCTGTTTCTAATTTCGCACGTTCTTATTATCGCTTTTACTTAGAAGATTCTATGTTTATTGATAACTATTGGTGCTATCAATTGAAATTTGTTCCTAAAAGAACAGGCGACATGACTTTTGTTGGTGAGATGTGGATTCATGACACGACTTATGCCGTTAAACAAATCCAAATGGACATAGCACCTTGGGTGAATATTAATTATGTCCAAGGGTTATATATCGAGCATCATTTTGAGCAAGTTGAAGATGAAGTATGGATGCTGACTCAGGAAAAAATGATTGCTGATTTAAAGATCACAAAAAAAACAAATGTCTATGGATTGTATGGCCGCAGATACTCGTCCCGAAAGAAATACCGAATTAACAATAAACGTCCACTCAGTTTTTACAACACCACAAGCACTGTCACTATTCTAGATAGTGCAGAGTTAAGGTCAGATGAATACTGGGCAAATGTCCGACACAAACCGCTAGCACAACAAGAAAAAGGGATCGATAACATGGTAGATTCTTTAAATAATTTACCCTTTTTCAATTTTTTAAAGAATGGACTTTATCTCGCAACTACAGGGTACTTTCCTATTAACAAACTCGAGATTGGAGATGCTTTTTCGTTATTCAGTTTCAATCAAGTCGAAACATTTCGATTGGGTCTAGCGTTACGTACCTCCAATAAATTTAGTAAACGATTGGAATTAGGGGGGCGATTAGCATATGGGTTTGGAGACGAACGATTTAAGTATGGCGCAACGATCCGATATAACATAACCCCGAAGAAAAGAGGAATGCTCTCGTTGTATTACAACTATGACTTAGAGCAAATTGGTCAATCACCTAGTGCCGCAGCAGTTGGTTCTACTTTCGGTACACTTTTCAGAACCGGCCCTTTGGACAAGTTGACATTCGTAGAAAAAATTGGCATTAACCTAGAAAAAGATTTTAGAAAAGATATTATCCTTTACGGTGGATTTGAGTGGAAAGAATATACTGCGGTTGGGCTAGCGAATTACCAAAAACCAAATCCAATTACAGGAATTGATGATACAATCACTCGAATTCAAACAACTGAATTTACCGCAAGATTTAGATGGGCAAAAGATGAGGAATTTATTTCAGGGAATTTCGATCGAAAAACATTGCGCACCAAGTATCCAATCTTTTCAATACAAGGTATCTTTGGCGTAAAGGATCTTTTTGGTGCCGATTACAACTATCAAAAAGTAGATCTTTTTATTCAACAAAACGTACATATTGGTGTGTTCGGAAGAATCATTTATGGTGTGAATGTAGGGAAAATATTTGGTCAATCCGCATATCCTTTTTTGAAAGTGCACACAGGGAATCAATCTATCTGGCTACTTGATAATGCTTTTAATATGATGAACTTTTTCGAATTCATCTCAGATCAATACATTGCAGCAACCATCGAAAATCATTGGGATGGTTTTTTCTTTGACAGACTTCTCCCTTTCAATAAGACACTCAAACTAAGACTTGTTACGGGCGCTCGGATGGCTTACGGTACAATTTCTCCAAAACACGGAGAACTTCTTCGGATTCCATCATTTACAAAACAATATGGAGACACACCGTATATGGAAGTTTCTATGGGGGTAGAGAATATCTTAAAGTTAATCAGAGTTGATGTTTTTTGGAGACTATCTCATTTAGCACCTGGCGTGCAAGTCACAGATATTAAAGCTTTTGGAATTAGAGCGAAATATGTTATAAATTTCTAATTATGAAATTACACACCAAAGAGATTAAAAAATCTTATAAAAAAAGAGATGTCGTTAAAGGCATAACGGTAGAGGTAAATCAAGGGGAAATCGTTGGCTTACTTGGTCCGAATGGTGCAGGAAAAACAACTTCATTTTACATGATTGTAGGTTTAGTCAAACCAGATTCTGGGAAAGTATTCCTTGACGAAAAAGAAATCACAAACTTGCCGATGTACAAACGTTCTCAAATGGGAATTGGTTATTTACCCCAAGAAGTTTCTGTATTCAGAAAACTTAGTGTGGAAGATAACATTATGGCAATCCTAGAAATGACCGATCTAAAAAAAGCGGAAAGAGAAGATCGATTGGAACAATTAATCAGTGAGTTTAGTCTTGGTCATGTGAGAAAAAATTTAGGAAACCGATTATCTGGTGGAGAAAAGAGGAGAACTGAAATTGCGCGCGCATTGGCAACAGATCCAAAATTTGTTTTATTAGACGAACCATTTGCTGGAGTTGACCCAATCGCTGTTGAAGATATACAAAGTATTGTCTCTGAACTCAAAAAAAGAAACATTGGTATCTTAATCACAGATCATAATGTTCAAGAAACGCTATCTATAACTGACCGCGCATATCTGCTTTTTGAAGGAGCAATATTAAAATCGGGAACAGCAGAAGAATTAGCCGCAGATGAACAAGTTCGGAAAGTTTACTTAGGTCAGAATTTCGAATTAAGGAAGAAATAGTTGTTTTTTGAATAAAAAAATGATATTTTTGCAAGTAACTAATTGAAAACTGAAACATTATGTCAATAAAGAAAACATTACTACTAAGTCTCACAGCCGTTGTACTTTTATTTTTATCAAATTCGTGTGAAAAGTGTAAAGTTGGAAACGACGACACAAATACAGGAGAGATTGTGAGTGATGTTGTCATTTACCCAAAAGGAGCAACAATGACTGCAAGTTACAACACTCAATTATTTGATGGCGTTAGTACGCCTTCAGATTTATTTGAAGTTAGTTTTAATGGTGGTATAACAAGAGTAGCTGTTGATTGGAATTCTTATTATATTTTAGCAAACCCAATGACCGTTAAGTGCGAAACAGAATTTGTACGTAATGTATCAAAGGACACATTAAATGGAATTGTTCGATACACTGTTGATGCAACAACTTGTAAATTATGTGACCAAAACCGAAGCGTTGATAATTATGTAATGGTTAAAAAATTCCCTATCAGTTATACAGTATTATACATACCTTCTGTAAAAGAAATTTAAACAAAAACTCTTTTTTTACATCCCTTTTCACTTTTGAATTGGGGTGTTTTTTTTGTTCTAAACTATTCTAAAAAAGATTCATACATCATAATGGACTTGCAATATAATTATGGACACTGTCCCATAAATCAATGGTATAAGCAAATGTTTAAAACCCACAACAATTTGTCTTGATCCAATGTTTAAGCATAAAAAAACCACGTCGTTAAACGTGGTTTGTGGTCCCACATGAACCAATTAATATTTATAGAAACCCCTACTAATTAAAGACTTTACAAAAAGACATTTTTAATAAGTAGAAAAAAAGTAGAAAAAAAGCCCAAAAGATAAAATCTTTTGAGCCTTTTCTGGGGGGGATTAAACTTCTTCTGAATAATCAATTTGTTCTAGTTTTGAAGCTTTTTGAATATCACTAATATACAATCCAGTACTTTCGTTAAGTATACCATTGTTATAAGAACGTTTCAAACCTCTCAAGAAGATTATTTTAGAAAACTTATCAAAATCACTAAAATCTTCAATCAGTTTTGGGTCTAGTTTTTCAAATAATTCAGAACGATATTCTTTAATTTTTTGAATAATACTTTTTTCATCTTCGTCTTGTTTGAATTCAATGAATAGTATATTTTCTTTTGGAACTGTTGGTTTAATGATTTCTTTTTCATCTTCTATTTCTTCATTTGTTGAAGCATTTTCATTTAACTTCAATTGAAGATTACTTTCTTTCAATTCAGAGATTTCATTTTTCAAATCTTGAATGACTTCTTTGTAAATGTCAATTTCATTTTCTTCTTCAGTTGAAGTATCTTCACTTTCTTTTGGTTCTTCAGGTTTGATAAACATTCGACTTCTAATCAGGTCACTTACAGATGTTTCGTAGTCTTTTAATGCTTCTACCGAAATTTTTCGTTTTTCTTCAGGTGTTACACTAATGCTGATTACTACACGCTTTGGTGCTTTTTGTTTTTTGTTTTCAGTTTGTTCAACTGTTTCTTTTTGAGTTTCCTCTGACATAATTGTTTTTTTTAATTGGTTATTAATTGTTTACACAAAGATATGACTAGCTAAAACACTGTGCAATAGACGAGAATAGGTAAGGTTGTACAACTTTATGCACAATAGAATTATTTGTTTTTTAAAGAAGTGTTATGTATTAATATTCAATTATTTTCTTGAAGTATTTTTTGTGAAAACAACCGAAATATTTCAAAAACACGATATCAAAACGTTATTATTTACCTTGCGAATGGCTGTGTGAACGGTGTATGACAAGTGTAATATTTTTGATTTACAAGAATGTGACACGTGTATTAAGTTGTCACATTCCTTGTATATTAATAGATATCAACTAATATTCTAAATATAAGTCAAAAGTTTCTATCAGATTTGATATCACAGGATTAGATTTTATCATCTTTGAAAGAGTTTTATCTTTTTGAGTTATAATCTTTTTTTGATTTGATTCTCTAAATTCATTTATTGGATGTTTTAAAAGATAATCAGCTAAATCACAACCTTTCTTTTTTTCGTCATTGTTTGCATTTTTTTCTAAAATGTCATTGACAATACAGTTTACACCTAATTCTTTTAATTCTTCGGAACGTTTTAACCATAAATTAAAGGCTGTTCCATTTGTTGATGTATCTGGGAATAATATAATATTACGACCTTTTAAGGAATTGAATTTTTTGATATTCAAATTTTGCATTGAGCCACTAGCTAACCAATTATAATTAGGAAAATATACACTACTAATGATTGCAGTTTTTTCACTCTCAACAATTGCAATAGGCTTTGAATTTTGTCTGATAAGATGTTCTCCAAAGAAGCATTGAGTTAAGTTAAATTCTTTCAGTTTCAATAAAGAATGTACCCAGTTTATTTTCTTTGTACGTTTACCAGTTCTTTCGTTGTATAGAATTATTTTACCACTTCGAATCTTATTGTCTGCATCTATTTGCCAAAACACAGTAGAACCACCGCCGAAACTCTTAGAAGTTCCAATTTTGTATAATGAAATTAGATTATTGACAGTTTCATTATCAAAAATGGATTTTAAGAAAGTAACCAATTTATTTGTTGTATAAGCTTTTAAGGTCGCTTCTAAAAGATTTTGCTCAATATAACTTATGGGAGTTTGTATTTTCTTACCTAGAGGTGTACGTTTGAAATTTGGGTTGACAATGTTGTTATCTGAAAAATATTGCTTCGGTGTGTATTGATAACTACAACTATCAGTTCTGTCACAAATACCAACGCTATGGTGTAGATAGTTTTTTGTTTCAACATCAATGTATCTTGTAAAACGATGACTTTTATTACAAGCTGGACACTTATATTTCTTCTTTGAATTAAAAGGAGTATTACTGCTATTTTCTAATTGATACTTATACATTTCTTAAATAGTGTGTCGGAAACGTCGGAAACGTCGGGTGAAGCTTGTAACTCTTGTTTTTATTGAGTTTCTTTGTTTTGGTTTTCCGTCAATGATTTGGCGGAAGTGGCGGAAACTATTAAATTCTTCCGACGCTTCCGCCACATTTCCGCCAAATAACTTTACAGTGAAAACGCATTGTTCATAATGTTTCCGCCATGCTTCCGACGTTCCCGACGCTTCCGACGGTATATACGTTTAGTCTTTTCTATATTGTCCTCTTTGAATCTTTGTGAAGAGCGTTTTTTCACTTAAAAATCTTTCTATTACTCGTGTACTAAAATTATACGGTTTTGTAGTTCCGATTTCAATTGCTTGTTTCGTTTCAAATTCTGTTGGTAGGTCATTGTAGAACTCTTTTTTCTTTAGATTTTCGTTTAATAGTGTTTGTTTTCTGTTCTGTATCCCAACTTTATTTGATTGTTTAATAAAATATTCAGCTATTTCAATTGCACCATTAATTGCAAATAGTTCAACTTTATTGGTAGTAAAATCATTACATGCGTCAAACATGATTTGAAGAGTTAAAGCAAAACGACTGATATAAGTTTCCATTTTACTATAAACACCGTCTAGGGCATTGTTAATCTGACCATTGTATCTGTCCGTGTTCATTGATTGCCACTCTTTTAGCTTTTCTTTAGCGCCTAAAGTATATCGTACAACATTTGGTTTTATTCTGTTGAATTCATCATATTGGGGTTTCTGGTCTAAAATTGCTTGAATCATTTTAGAATAATTTTCAATTGACAAATCACTGATTGATTCATCTGACCACTTTTCTTTTTTTAGATTATCGGGTATTACAAATAAAACTCTATCTGTAAAACCGTTCTTACTGTTTTTACCTCCAGTTATATCCATTAGTATTTCATTTTGTATTGTTCCAATCACTGAAATAAAGGATTGAGGAATATTAATGCTTTTTGAACCTTTTCTGTCAATGATTATTGGTTTACTACTCCAGCTGGACAACCAAAACTCTAAATCACTACCACTGTTATAACGGCTCATGTTTTTAAGCCAGCTGTTTAATTCTTCTGCATATACTCCTAATCCACGTTTATTGAAGTTGTGTACATCTGCAACCGCTTCAATTGTAATATCTTGAATGATTGTTTTTGTCCATCTTGGAGGTGTTCCTTTATTTTCTGTTTGACTGTTGTATAACTCTAATTCATTCTCATAAATATTATAATTGGAATTGTCAGCTTTGAATATTGGTTTTAATGCGAAACTTAAAGGATGACTTTTATTAGTTCCTGCTCTACCAACAATTGCCAAATACATAACAGTAGTTTCTTCCCAACCTTTTTTAACTTCAATTTTTGTTGTTAATCCATTAGCCAGACCACAAGCAAAAAAATAGAAGCACTCAAAAAGTCAATTGGAAAACCTAAGCTTTTATTTCCGTCATTAATTATGTTTTGTACAACTTTTGGAAAAACCCAAAAAGGAAAAGAGTTAGGATTCAATTTCTTGTAGTCATCCATTTCAAGATTTTGGAGTGTTGTTATTTTAACACCATTTTCGTTTTCGGTTTCTATCATTTTTATTATTGTAGTATGATTATTAATTACTTATTTAATCTTTTATATGTTCGTTAATGAAAATATTTGTTTGAACTCTACCATATTCTGCGATACAATACATTAAATCAAGAATAATTTTTCCTTTTTCGACCAAAACATTTTTATCGACATATTTACTTGAGTTTAACATGTCTCTATGTACTTCTGAAAGAATTTTAATAATTTCATTATGATCATGTTCCATAATTGTTGATGTGATGTCATTGATTGCAGCTTTCAATTCAATTTGATTTTGTTTTGTTATTTGTTTCATGTCTTTTATTTTTTTCTGTTTAATATTTCGTTTGTAATTCTCATGTCGCTATCTCCTAAATAATATGTTTCAGTCGTTTTAAATGAACGATGACCTAACATTTTAGAAATGGACTCTCGACTCCATCCCAAAGAATCTTGAAGCGTTGCAAATGTCTTTCTGCCAGTATGAGATGTTAATCTTTTTTTAATTCCAACAATAGCGGCTATTTCTTTTAAAATTCGATTGTAAGTCCCATTGTCATATATTGGAAGCTTATAATTATACTTTTTAAGTATCTGTTCAGCTTCTTTGGTTAAAGGGATAAAATATGAAGCACCATTTTTATGGCGATTACCTTTTAAAAATCTTCCAATTTCCGTTATCTCTAAATTCCATGAAGACCAAATGTCCCCATAAGATAATCCTGTGAAACATTGAAATAAAAAAAGGTCTTTAATATTTTTAAGAAGACGATTTTCAAATGTATAATTAGACAAAATTTCAACCTCTTTTGCTGTTAAGTAGATTATTGGCTTTTTTTTATCATTACACCCTTTGAAGTGAAATAATTTAAAGCTTTCAATTTGTCCACTCTCAACAGCATGAATCATTGATTTTCGATAGAACAATACATTCCTACTTGCTGTGGCTCTATTTTTAGTGGCCTTTTCTTCACAATACCAATCAATAAATTTTTTCCCCTCTGGAATTGTAAAAGAATTACATGTAAGTTTTCTTCCTATTTTTTTTCATATTTCAGGAAATTTGACAGTTTTATTTGATGATTTTTCAATGTACCTGCAGAAATGTTATGTTTAACAGCTTCAATATAATTCACAATTAAATCAGACACATAAACTACTTTATTTGATGTTTTTGTTAATTGAATGACTAAATCTTTAGCAACCTCAAAACTGCTCATTAATGCTAAAGATTTAATTCTGTATGTTACGGTTTCTATTAATGTAGAAATGTACTCTGTTCGATGCAGTGAACCATTATATTTTTGTAATGATTGGTTCCAGTTCTTTTTTTTAATTTTTTCTTTTAAAGAGAATTCTGCTTTTGTACCTTTTAATGTGACCCTACAATACAGCATGAATGTTTTTTGTTTATCTCCGTTGCTTCTTAGAAAAAAGCTAATTCTAGGGGTGTCTAGTAAAAATTCATTATTTTTGTTCATAATCTTCTTTTAATTGGTTGTTAAGTGGAGGTTGCAAATCTAAAAGGTAGTTTGACGCTACCTTTTTTTCTTTTACTTAGGCTAAGTGACTTGTTATCCATGTTTTGGAGTATTAAAACCATATCTTTCATTTTTAAATGCTACGACATCAGAATAATGAAAATAGACTCTAGCTTGTTGATGCTTTGTTCCTAGTTTTACACGTTTTAACAGTCCTAGTCTTACCCATCTGTCAATTGTTGCTGTTGACACCTTTAAGAGTCCTGCAACTTCTTTTTTACTCATCATTTCTAAATCTGCTAACAACTCTTTGTTAGACAAATCATTTTTGTTTACTTTTGATTCCATATTATTATTTATTGTTAATAATGATTAATTGTAGTCAAAAGTAGTTAATTGTAATTAAACTGCCAAATGTTATGGATATAAATAAAGATGCTTTCAAAAAATTATATGAGCAAAATGGATTTACTACGTATAGTATTTCTGATTTGATTGGGGTAAGTCAAGCAACTGTTAGTGCATGGATGTCTAGAAAATCTATACCTGCTAAATACATAAAACCATTAGCTGACCTTTTTCAAATTGAACTTAAAGAATTTGAAAATATGATTATTTTAAACACTATAATACCAACTACTGAAGAAGAGGAAAAAGGTGTGATTTATATTTTTAACGAAAAATTTGAAAAATATTACAATAGTTATGAATTTCCAAACTCAAAAGAAGCTGCTTCATATCGAGAAGGGTTTATTATGTTAAAGTCTGGAGCAAATAATGCTCAGTTTTTCCTTTTACTTAAAAGTAAAGCGTTAGAACCTCATTTTAATTATGGAGATTATATAGGGGTTAAAAATATTGATTTAGATGATATAAAAGAAAATGCAATAGAATATGGAAGATTTTATATGATTTCTCTTAATGATTATTCTTTTATTTATAGAAGAATAACACAAGATAATAAAGACAATAATTTAGTATTGAAATCTGAAAATGAATCCTTAGAAGACATCATTGTTGCTAAAGAAGATATTAAAATTTTATTTATTATTGTTGCAAAAATATCTCTGAATATTATTTAATAGCTAAAATAAATCTTAGTTGATTATTTCTATATGTTTTTTAAAAAAGTACCAGGTACTTTAAAAGTCCTGGTTAGATTTTAAAAACCATTTTTATATAATTTTGTACATTCCTCTCTGGTCCTTATATAGAATACTTCATAAATCCCGTCATAATTTTCAAAATCATCATCTATAAAACAATCTAAAAAATCTTCGGGTCTAGTTTTTATATCTTCTAGATTTGTAAAAGAGTATATAATTCTGTATTCAGGTTTTTCACCGAAAACCACTTTAAAATACCCATCCAATTTACCGGTATATGGAACACCATAATTTAATGGGTCATCTCCAATCGCTTTAATTACACTTTCTAAATCGGAATAAAATTCTTTTGAATTTGACTTTTTGATTTTTTTTAAATCTTTACGAAGTTTTTTGAATGGTACAAACTTATACATTCTTTCTTTCTGTTAGATGCTTTCAAAAAAACTATTAACAGAGTCGACGTTAAGCCTTTCTTCTTTTATATTTAAAATTTCCTTTTTAATGAAGGAAAGGTATTCTTCTCTATTTTCATTGTAAGCAATTTCATACATTGAATTGTAGAATTCTCCAATTGAATTAATTAAAGCCAATGCACTATTAAAAGCAAAAAATTCTTTCAAATTCATGAAATCACTTTTCCCATACTTATTTTGAAATTTTGACATCGTTTCAATATCTTTTCCAAAACTCTCACAGAACTCAAAAGCTTCTTTTTGAGAAATAGTGGTTAATAGATCTTCTTTTGTTATACTTTGAATCTCTGTATATAAAAAATCGAAGAATGCCTTTTGAGTAACTGGATTATGGAGAAGGTCATCAATTATACTTTTTTTGTCATCTTCGATAGCCTTTGCTTTAATCTCTTTTTTACGTTCAATATTCAACGTTTTTACCTCTTCAATATATTCATTTAAAGAATTCAAAATACCAGTAACACTTAAAGGGTTGCTTTGTTGCGATATGTCAGAAGTTAAAATCATATTTTTTAATTGAGGTGCAAAACTATGCAATTTATTACACTTGTATATACAAAATTGCATAAAAAGTTACATTTCACGCCCTTAATATACATTATTACGACGACTTAACCAAAATAAATTAATGATTAAGGGACTTGTACTTTTATTCCCAGTCCGTTTTAATCAAACTTTCATTAATTCTTTTTTCGTCAGTGAAAACGTATTTTTCAGTTGTTTTAATGTTACTATGTTGTAGTAAATATTGTAGTTCCCATACTGATAATGAAGTGTGATTCCCTATAAAAGTTGCAAATGTCTTTCTGCCAATGTGAGCAGTTAAATTAATGTCTTTAATTTTCGCTCTAAATGCAATTTGTTTCAATTCTCTGTTATACACTTGGTCACAATATTTTTTGAATACTAAATCATTATTCTTTTGAAGATGTTTATTTAATATTTTAATAGGCTTAGATGTGTTTTCTTCTTTGAGTGGAAAAAGCCGACTTAAAGGTAATATTGCAATTTTCTTTGTTTTAATAGTCTGTTTTTCGATATAAATACCATCTTCTTTTTCTTTGATATGTTCAGGTTTTAAAGTTGTTATATCTGAAACTCTTAAACCAGTATAACAAGAGAATAAAAACATATCACGAAATAATTCTAAACGATTTTCATACGGTTCAAATTTTAATTTTTCAATATTCTTGACTTGTTCTTTTGATAAAGCAATAACTCTTTTAATGGGAACTTTTATATGAATTTCCTTTAGTGGATTGTTTTTTTGATAATACCCTTTCTTTATTGCCAGTTCGATTAATGATTTGAAATTTTTATGATGTTTAAGTACTGTACTTGGACTAAAACCTAACCCTTTAACGTAATTTATAAAGTCATGACAAAATGAATAGTTTATTTGTTCAAATAAGACCGGGGTACTTTCATTAAAAATTAATAATTTATTTAGTGTATTTTTCTTAGAGTGTTTAGTTCCTTTTACTAAACTATTATCTTCTTCTATTTCTTTGAGTGAAAAATCAGTAAAAGAGTTTGTTTTTAGTTTCTCTTTATTCATTAGGATCTTGACCGTTTCAAGGTTGAAAATTTGATTATTGTCGGATGCTTTTCTTTGTGATTTCTCTAAGCGTTCAATAATCGTATCTAATTGGTCATTTAGATTGTCTTTATTCTTATGACGTACAATCTGTTGTTTGTTCTTGTTCCATTCAACTGGTAGCACATACATTTTCGTTGTAAAGTATTTCTGTTTACCACTTAAATATGCTCTTAATTCAATTAAGCCTTTATTGTTTTTTTTCTTTCTGCCAAAGTCAAATGTGAATTGTACTTTTTTCATGTTGCTGGTTTTAGTTTAAAAGCAACTTTTTTCTACTTTTTTAAACCGCTTTTGTGTAAGGTAGAAAATAAGTAGAAAAACATTATTGCTCATCTATTCACAAGAGTACACATACAAAGAGGATAATCCACTCTCAAAACCTTTCCACGCTTACAGATGCACATACATTACCAATGTTTAGGCATAAAAAAACCACGTCGTTAAACGTGGTTTGTGGTCCCACATGGGCTCGAACCATGGACCCCCTGATTATGAGTCAGGTGCTCTAACCAGCTGAGCTATAGGACCAATTACTTTTGCAAGTAATTTATTTCAAATACTCGATTTAAAAATCGAGACTGCAAATATAATGAGAATTTTAAAAATTCGACTTGTTTTCTGATAAAAAGCAATTAAATAAATAATTTTAATGTTAAACCTAATGCAACAAAAAGGAGCAATAGGCTAAATGCCTTTTCAGCCATGTTGTTGAGACTTTCTTCTGAAAGATATTCCCAAGAAAAACACCAAGAATAGTTACCCCAGTTATAGCAAGTAATAAAGGCCAATTGATTCCCATTTCAAGAATTTCAGGATTGAATAAGTCTCCAATCATGGCAACACCTGATTGAATTGCAATAATAAACATCGAAGTTGCAACTGCTTTTTTCATATTTAACCCCATTCCTAAGAGGATAGGAACGATGATAAATCCGCCGCCCGCACCAATAAAACCACTCAATAATCCCGTTAATATTCCAAAAAGAATAATTGTTTGCTTTGAAACAGGATCCGGTTTTGGCGGTTTCTTATTTAGAAGAGTTCGTATTGCCGTATAAAGCATTACGGCGATAAGTAAAATTGTGATAACGGTAGAACGGTGAAGGTCAATCCCCCCAATTTCAAAATCTTTTGGAATGATAGGCATAATCCATAATCGTATTGCAACAGCTATTAGCATACTCGGGACAACAAAGATTAAAGCTTTTTCAAAATCAACCTCCTTGTTTTTTATTCTTTGAACAGATCCAAAAGTAGCAGACATTGCAACAACAAACAGAGAGTAGCTGGTTGCAAGTAACATAGGTTCTCCAAATACATAATGAACTAATGGTACAGTCAAAATTGACCCACCACCTCCGACAAGTCCTAAAACAAGTCCAATGAAAAGAGATAAGAATAATCCAAAAATATACATAGTCGGCAAAAATATTGAAATAGAAACGGAATTTTCGTAACTTAAGTCACAGAAATTTTACTTCTAAAAATAAGCATGGTCAAAATCCCGAAAATAATGGTCGCAAATACTAAGTGACTCGTCTGAACAAGACCTGGTATATCAAAATAAGCAAGAAGAACTCCAGAGAACAGTTCAATGGCTAAAAACAAGAATAAAAAACGAATGGATGAATATTTTTTTAGTTGCTCATTCTTCCATGCTACAACAACAATGAATACCAACACTAACCAGGAAAAACTACGATGAATGTAAAAAGGCAAACCTAATTCTGAAGTCCAAGAGGTTCTTGTAAATCCCATTTTTGTCAATTCATCGATGCTCTCTCGTACTTGAGTTCCTAAAAACATTTGGTAAATCGTAATCGCAAAAGAAATCCATATAAGTGTATACATCCATTTTGGATGAGAGATTTTTTCTTTTTGTTGAGGGCTGATTTCTCGAATGAAATAAATCTGCAATGCAATGATGATTAATGCAAGAAAAAGATGAACAGTGATTGTCCATGGGACAAGATTCGATGCTACTACAATAGATCCAAACCAAGCTTCAATTCCTATTAGAACGAGGTTTAATCCTGCCAAAAGAATAAGTTTTCGCTTTCTATATTTCCAAATCAGCCAAATAAAGCTGACCAACATTGCGTTTCCAGCAAGAAAACCAAATAAACGATTGGCATATTCTGTCCAAGTTTTAGATCCGTTAAAATCTTGTTCAATTCTCAAAGAAGGATCGTTTCTCAATTGATCTGCAGTTTCATGCATTCCAATTTTTTCTAAAAAGGAAGCAAATTTTTTGAGTTTTTTATCTCTCTTATTTGAAAAGATTAACTTATAATCTTCCGGAAGTTCAGAAACATCACTTGGCGGAACCCATTGTCCGAAACATTTTGGCCAGTCTGGACAGCCCATTCCACTCCCTGTTATTCTCACAAAAGAGCCCGCAATTACGACCAAATAAATAAAAACCAATGTTAACCAATTGAATCGAATATATTGTTTAGAAAAAATCATGCAACAAAGATAAACAAACCAAATAAATGAATCGGTTTATTCTGTTTTTGTGGCACAATAAGTGATAAGAGTGCCATTTAAAATATAAAGCCAATAATAAAGCAACAAATGAATTATATTTGCGTCTAATTACCACGTCACTTAATGAAAATCATTCTCCATATCGCTTTTATTTTTTGCATTTTCAATGCAAATGCTTCTCATATTGTGGGGGGAGAAATTTATTATGATTATTTGGGCAATAACAATTATAGATTCTACATTTCAGTGTATAGAGATTGTTATTCTACTGGAGCCTCTTTCGATTCTCCATTAAGCCTCGGTGTTTTTAATGGAGGAACGTTAATTCAGAATGTGCAAGTTCCTTACACCGGTTCTCAAAATGTTCCAGTTGTTTTTAATAATCCCTGTGTTACGCCTCCGAATGATATCTGTACAGAACATACTCTCTATACTACTATTATTAATTTACCGCCTTCTGTAAATGGTTATACAATTTCTTACCAGCGCTGTTGCCGTGGTCCAAATATCACCAACTTAGTTAATCCGGATGACACTGGTTTTACATTGACTTGTGTTGTTCCTCCGATGGCAAATAGTAATCACATCAATAGCAGTCCTCGTTTTAATGATTATCCTCCACTTTTACTTTGCAATAATGATGATTTAATCTTCGACCATAGCGCTGTTGATCCTGATGGTGACCAGCTCGTTTATTCTTTAGTTACTCCTTTTGCTGGTGCTTCTGGTGGCGCACCTCAACCCAGCCCTCCACCAGCTCCTCCTTATTATAATGTTCTTTGGAATGGAACTAATTCTGCGACAAGTCCTTTAGGACCGGGATCAAGTATTTCTATTGACCCTACGACAGGTGTACTAACAGCTTCTCCAAATTTCACAGGACTTTATGTTGTTGGGATTCAAGTTGAAGAAATAAGAAATGGGGTGGTAATTAATCGAACACTTCGAGATTTTATATTTAAAGTATTTAGTTGTAATATTTCAATGGAAGCTATTCTACCCATACAAACAGATTTACCTGATTTTGTTTCTTATTGCAATGGGTTGACAGTGAATTTCGTAAATAATTCGTACGGTGGAACTAATTATGCTTGGGATTCTGGCGTTGCAGGAACAACGACGGATGTGAGTACAGCTTTCGCTCCTTCTTATACATACCCTGGCAATGGACAATATCAAATTATGTTGGTGGTAAACCCTGGTTGGCCTTGTACGGATACAGCATATATGGATGTGTTGGTAAATAACTTTTTCGAGGTTTCTTTTACTTCAAACGATTCACTTTGTATCTTCGATAATAGTTTTGATTTTATAGGAACATCAACCGGACCTCCTTCTGAAACTACTTTTTTATGGGAATTTGGACCAAATGCAAGTACAAATGGAGATACAACATTAAATGTAAGTAATGTGATTTTTTCCACGACAGGTTTTATTCCAGTTACACTCAATGGTGCATTCTCTCAATGTCAAGCAAGTTATACAGATTCTATTTATATCTTCCCAGAACCTCATGCCGTTATTGATTTACCTGCTGATATAGAATGTGCAGGACTCACTGTACCTTTTGGAAATTTATCCACAGGTTCAATTAATTATCAATGGGATTTTGGAACTTCTGCTCTTCCTCCATCGAATGTTTTTGAACCCACTGTAACTTATCCAACAGCAGGAGTTTATTCGATTCAACTAATCGCAAGTTCAACGCCAACGTGTGCTGATACAACCACAGAAACCATCGAGTTATTTGACCCAATTATTGTTGACTTTACTTCACAAGATTCGCTTTGTGTATTTAATAATAGTTTTGATTTTATCGGGCAGGTGAGCGGTCCTCCGAATACAATTTACACTTGGGATTTTGGGCCGTTTGCTTCAATAACTTCTTCGAATAATACAAGTGAGTTTGGTGTGTCTTTTTTAGCAACGGGTTCTTTACCAGTCACTTTAACAGGCTTACATAATACTTGTACTGAGGCAGTTACACACAATATTTACATTTATCAAGAGCCACAAATTAATTTCACCATTGCAGATGGATTACAATGTGAACCTTTCCCAGCTCAATTTATCAATTATAGCTTTGCAGAAACAGGTATTCAATATTTTTGGGATTTTGGAGATGGAAATACGTCAAACTTGGAGAATCCATTGAATATTTATTATACCGCAGGAAGTTATCCCGTCACATTAACCATCATGACAAATGCGGGCTGTATCGATACATTAACATTGACAAAACAGGATTTGGTTAATGCTCACCCTTCTCCAATAGCAAATTTTGCTGTTACTCCATCAGAAACGGATATCTGTAATTCAGAAGTTGTCTTTACTGACCAATCATCTCTTGCTCAAGATCACCATTATTTCTTCGATGATGGTGATCTTGTTAGTGCAGAACCAAACCCTACGCATCAATATTTAACTTCTGGAATGCATCGCCCAATACAAATTGTTACCACAGAATTTGGTTGCAAAGATACCGCTTATCAGTTTGTTTACATTGAACCATTTACAATCTATGCACCTAACACAATTACTCCAAATGGAGATGGATTGAATGAAGAATTTTTACCCATTGTTTATTTAGATGTCGAAGAATGGAAACTGCAAATCTTCAATCGTTGGGGGGAAGTTGTTTTTACGACAAATAATGTCAATCAACCTTGGGACGGAAAAGTAAGTACAGGTGAGTTCGCGCAGAATGGGGAATACATCTGGAAAATTAATATGACAACCTGCGAACCCATCAATCCAGACAAGGAAGTTGTCGGAATGGTAAACGTTTTAAGATAATTTCAACTTACTTGAACCCTGAGCCCTGAGCTTGTCGAAGGGTGAAGGGTGAAGGGTGAAGAATCAAGCACAAACCTTACATCACAAAATAATTCTCCCCAATTTATCGGAAAATGCCATCTTAATATTCTCAAGAATTTGTTGTTCAGAAAGCATATCGATAATGACTTCAGTAGGTAACTCTTGCTCATTCTCCTTTAATTCTTGTTGAATTTTCCGGATTTGCTGTTCAATCTTAGCCGATTTAAATGCATATATCGACCCCATTACAGCTTGATAAATTTTATCTTTTTCAGATTTTGTAAAAATATTGTGCTTTGTTGCCCAATTGTGACTAATTTCCTGATGATCCATTTCAACTTCTGTAACAAAACGCACAATTTCCTGCTCATTCATACGAGTAAAAGCAGAAGATTTAAGAAAAATCTTTTCATCCAATTTTTCTTTTACAGTCTGATGAATTTTATTATAAATAGGATTTTCAAAATACAATTCATCGACGTCTAATTCATGGCAAATAAGTTCAGCAACACTTGTTTCAATAATTATTTTTTTCCCATCTTCATCCAATTGATCTAAAGAAACAGCATTTGGTCCGTAAAGAACAAGTATTCTCGCAATATCACGCTCAGTGATTTCAATTCCAATTTCTTTCTTTAGTTCTAGCGGTTTTTTAGGCTTTTCTACAGGGACGTTTCTAAATTCAGGCGCATTATGCGTTTTGGCAATATGGTCTTGACGTTGGTGTATTATCTCATTGGAAAGAATGTTCTCGCTGATATCAAAACGATCTGAAATAGTCTGCATGTAAACATTTCGCGTAATTTGATCGGGAATCAAGGAAACGGATTGTACAATTTCTTTAATCAAAGAGGCACGTTTTATCGGATCGTCACCATGTTCTTTAAGTAGAATTTCTGCTTTGAAAGAAATGAAATCTTGTGTATGCTCCTCAATGTAACTTTCTAATTCAGATGTGCTGACGGATTTAGAATATGAATCAGGATCTTCGCCATCCGGGAAAAGAACGACTTTTACGTTCATTCCTTCTTGGAGAATCAAATCAATTCCACGGAAAGATGCTTTGATACCTGCATTATCGCCATCATAGAGAATGGTAATGTTTTTGGTGTACCGTTTAACTAAACGAATCTGCTCTTTCGTTAAAGATGTACCCGAAGAAGAAACGACATTTTGTATTCCTGCTTGATACATGCTAATTACGTCAGTGTATCCTTCGCAAAGAAGACAATTGTCGTATTTTATAATATCTCCTTTTGAGAAATGAAGTCCGTAAAGAATCTCACTTTTGTTATATATTGTACTCTCTGGTGAATTGAAATATTTGGCAATTTTTTTGTCGGTGAATAATGTTCTCCCACCAAAACCAAGTACACGACCAGTAACAGAATGAATCGGAAACATTACACGACCTCTGAAGAAATCGAAGTAATTATTGTCGTCTTTAATTTTTGTAACTCCGACTTTCCCCATGAACTCCAACTTATACCCTTTAGCAAGAGCAGCAGCAGTAAAATCATCCGATTTATTGATGGAATATCCCAATTGAAATTTTTCAATAATATCTGGACGGTATCCCCTCTCTTGAAAGTAAGAAAGGGCAATACGTTTTCCTTCATCTGTATTGTGAAGATTATTTTTAAAATGTTCTGCAGCAAATTCATTAATGATGTGCAAACTTTCTCTTTCTGACCTTCGCTCAATTTCTTCGGGAGTCGCAGGTCGGTCTTCGGGAATAACAATACCATATTTTTCTGCCAACCATCGCAATGCTTCGGGATAAGAATAATGTTCTTTCTCCATTAAAAATGAAGCGACATTTCCTCCCTTCCCAGTAGAAAAACATTTGAAAATTTGCTTGGCTGGTGAAACAACAAAAGAAGGCGTTTTTTCATCCGTGAAAGGACTTAAACCTTTTAGATTTGCCCCAGCTCTTTTTAATTGCACAAAATCTCCAATCACCTCCTCTATACGAGCAGTTTGCATGATGTCATCAACAATATGTGGAGGAATATGTGCCATTTATTTTAACTCATCGAAGTTTTTAACGGTCAATTCCTCTCCAATTTCACTGTATGTCGTCCAAATCCCAGTAGTTTTGTCATTGGTATACTCTCCTGTATAATGAATATTTCCATTTGGATATTTCACCATCGTTGGACCATGTTGTTTGCCATTTTTATATGTAGTCATAGATAATTCTGTTCCATTTTCGTCAAAAAACATCCATTTCCCATTCCTTTTCCCACCTTTATCTTGTGGTCCTTGAAATTTAATGTGATTAGTGCCAGGGTAATATTCTGTGTAAATATTATCTTTTATTTCGATATTAGGCTCAATCTCAGTGGGTTCAATTTTTCAGGCATTTCTATTTCGACGGAATTTTCTTGCCCTGTTTGATCCATTTTCACAGTAGATTCATTTTTCTGAACATCTTTGTTCTTTTCTTTACAAGCAGAAAGTGCAAGTAATGAAATGGTGAAAATAATAAGTGTCTTTCTCATTGTTATTTTGTTCTTGTTGTTGTGTATTCAATTAAACCAATCAGTGATTTTTTTGCATCAGAATCCGGTATGGAATCAATCAAACTCATCGCTTTTTCTTTGTATTCAATCATTTTCTTGTAAGAATAGTCAATCCCCCCATTATCAATTACTATTTGTATAGCTTTTTTGACTTTCTTCGGGTTTTCGTTGTGATTCTTTACAATATTAATTAATTCTTTCTTGATTTCGGGGGTAGAATTATTCAAGACATAAATCAACGGTAAAGTCATTTTTCGTTCTCGAATATCTAATCCTGTTGGTTTTCCAATTTTCCCCGGTTCGCCATAATCAAAAATATCATCCTTTATTTGAAAAGCAATTCCAATAGCTTCACCAAAATCTCTCATTTTTTCAGAAACATCCAGTCTATCAACGCTAATAGCTCCAACTTCGGTACATGTAGCAATTAATGATGCCGTTTTTTTCCGAATCACTTCAAAATAAATATCTTCTGTGATGTCAAGTTTTCGAGCTTTCTCAATTTGCAACAATTCACCTTCAGACATTTCTCGAACAGCACGTGCAACAACTTCTAACATTGCTGTGTTTTTATTCTCGATAGAAAGTAGGAGAACTTTTGAGAGCATATAATCGCCGACCAAAACAGCAATTTTATTCTTCCAAAGTGCATTTACAGAGAAAAAACCTCGTCTTTCATTCGCATCATCTACAACATCATCGTGAACAAGTGTTGCTGTGTGTAATAATTCGACCAGTGTTGCAGCATCGTATGATTTATCGTTGATGTTTCCTAACATTTTAGCTGTGAGAAAGATAAACATTGGGCGCATTTGCTTTCCTTTTCGCTTGATGATGTAGTGCGTGATTTTATTCAGCATGGGCACTTTCGACTGCATACTGTTGCGAAATCTCGTTTCGAATTCTGCCATTTCAGTAGAAATGGGCTCCATAATATTTTTGACTGTCATCACAGAACAAATATACAAGATTGATTGCGTAGAGCGATGTTAAAAAGTGTAAAATTTGAGAATAAAGCAAGAGTGCTTTGACAGGTCTCGATAAATTCAATATTATCAGCAAGGTATATTGTCGAAGTTTGGTGTCAATTTTAGATAGGATATGATTATAGAAATGCAGAACAGTTTGTCCTTAACTACTTCTTCATCACTCGTTCATTCTTCAAAATGGCACCATGCCTACTCACCAACTGTCCACATATTATATAGATCTCTTTTCCACGACTTCTTCTGACATGTTCGATGAAGTTTCTTTTTTCTAAATGTTTGTCAAAAACGTTCGTTCTTTTCCGTCTAGTTTGTTGAAAAATTCCGTCATCAATTGGGTTGTATTCAATCGTATTAATTTTACAATTCCGGCAGCAGAAATGATAATTCGGTTTAATAACACGTACAAACCTTACTCAGAAGTAATTAATTCGATGGAATGAAGTATGTTTTTTTGTAATTGAGAAGAGGTTCAGGTTCTCCCATTCCCATCTGCACAATTTCCGAAAGTGGTTTGTTGTATTTTTCTTTAGCAAGATTACGTAAATAGACCACTTGGTCCACAATTAATTATCAATGTATTGATAACATAATTGACTAAAGGTAAATCGTTCGGATAACTACCTCAGAAGACCGTAGAGGTTTATAGTTAGGTAGATACAAAAAAAGGCTTGAT
>JAJRQQ010000097.1 GCA_024280155.1 Bacteroidota bacterium | reverse complement strand
TTAGCGGGTACCAAAACACCGCAAAATTCGTAAATTTAAACAACTGTTTGAGGAGGTACGACGAGTTTTGTTTAAATTAGAATTGAGGATGATTTTGGTCGTTAAATTTATGACAGCACTAGACCTTTTTGTTACTTTTTTCGGCAATGGAAAAAAGTAAAGAAAGATTTAACTTTAATATTTTATCGGACACTAATGATAAATAAATAAAAAAGGGATGATTTTTATCATCCCTTTTTTTATTCTACCATTTTATAAGTTACCTTGTAAAAACCCAATTGTTCTCATCCGATTGATTTGCATCTAATTGATAACCATCGACATTAAAAAGTTTAATTTCTTCGGGATTTTTGATGTTGTTTTGAACAATATACCTCGCCATCAAACCTCTTGCTTTTTTTGCATATACCATAATGGTTTTATATTCGCCATTTTTGAATTCTTTGAAACTTGGAGTGATTATTCGACCGTTCAACGTCTTTTTATCAACCGCTTTAAAATATTCATTCGAAGCCAAGTTGATAATAATTCCATCTTCGTTTTCTTCGTTGATGTTTTGTGCAATTTTCTTTCCCCAGAATTGGTATAAGTTTTTCGTTTTTGGAGTAATCTGCCATTTTGTACCCATTTCTAAACGATAAGGGTAAATAATATCCAAGGGTTTTAAAATTCCATATAAACCAGAAAGTATTCGTATTTTTTCTTGAGCAACAATCAATTCTTGTTCTGAAAAAGTTTCTGCATCCAATCCTCGATAAACTTCACCATCAAAAGCAGACGCACAAAAGGCATTTTCTTCGTTTTTCTCAGTCGTCTTCGACCATTTTTGATAGCGTTCATAATTCAAATTGGATAAATCATCAGATAAATGCATCATCTCTCCAATTTTTTTTGAAGAAAGTTTCTGCAGTTTCTTAATTAATTGCTCTGCCTCCTTGAGAAAAACTGGAGCAGTCGACCTTGTTGTGTTTAAGGTTTTTTTGGTGTTGATTTTTTTTGCTGGTGATAAAAGAATTTTCATGTTTTTCTATATAAAAAGTAAACTAAATATAACTACGATTAAGACGCCAATCACATTTAAAATAAATCCTGTTCTTGCCATCTGGTTGATTTTTAACATGCCGGATGAAAAAACAATCGCATTGGGTGGAGTGCCTACTGGAAGCATAAACGCGCAACTTGCCGCTAGTGTTACCGGTAAACATAATTGTAAGATAGAATAATCTGTTTTTAACGCAAATGAGGCAACAACAGGGATGAAAACGGAAACCAAGGCCATGTTTGACATAATTTCAGTTCCGAAAATTGAAATGGTTACGAGCACAAGCAGAATTAAATATAAGGGGAGAGTTTCGTACTCTTTGAAAACATTTGCCAACTCAGAAATCACTCCATTAATTTCTAACATTTTCGCTAATGCCATTCCTCCACCAAATAAAATGAGTATTCCCCAAGGAAGTTTTTGCGTGTCTTTCCATTCTAATAACTTTGTGTCTTTTTCTTTTCCTGGGAGAAAAAATAAAAGAATAGCACCTAAAACAGCAACGCCTTCATCCGAATAATTAATGGGCAAGTAGTAAGTGAGTACAGATCTAAATGACCACAAGAAAACAATACTAGAAAAAATTAGAATAACTCGTTTTTGATTGCTACTCCATTTTTTCTTCTCTTTTTTTGCAGAATCGATTTTTTCTTTTCCCTCTTTACCAAGTAGTAGAATGAAAAATAAATAGACCAATGCAAGCATAATCAAACTCAATGGAAGACCATATTTCATCCATTCTAAAAAACTGATTTCAATGCCGTAATCTTTCTCCAATAGTGAAGCCATAAGAATATTTGGAGGAGAGCCCACTAAAGTTGCAATTCCACCAATACTTGCACCATAAGCAACAGAAAGAAGTAGGAAAATAGAAAATCTGGACTGATTTTTTTCTTCAATATTTTTGAGAATAGCCATCGCCATAGGCAACATCATGAGTGAAGTTGCTGTATTTGAAATCCACATACTCAGGAGACCAGTACTCAAAAGAAAACCCAATAATATTCTTGCTTTTGAAGTGCCAACTAAGCGAATAATGGCTTCTGCAATTTGAGTGTGAACATGCCATTTTTCTAAAGCTAAAGAAAGAACAAATCCTCCAAAAAATAAATAGATGTAACGATGCCCATACGCAGCAGTTAAGTCTGATGGTTCGAGTACACCAAGTGGAATAGCTAGTACAAATGGAAATAATGCCGTCACGTAGATAGGAACAACTTCAAACAACCAAAAAATAATCATTAGCCCTGCAACTGCAATAGCGTACCAAAAAGTTGTATGCTCATCATTTTTTGGTGTAAGAAATAGGATTGAAAGGAAAGTAAATAAACCAACCGCAGCAATCATATTTTTTGTGTTCATTTTTTTCATGGCATAAAAAAAAGCGTTCCATAAAATTGGAACGCTTAAAAATACATTTTTTTCTTCAATTATTATTTGTTCAATTTATTCAATTTTTCAACAAAAGAAATTGCTTTTTCTTCAATTTCAGCATTGAAACCTTTAAAATCAGCTTTGCTTTTTGCAGAATTGATTTTTGCTATAAAAGCATCTTGAAAATCCGCAGCCTCATCAATAATTTTATTTGCCTCATCTACTTTTTTTTCATCCATTAAAGATGCTGAATAACATTCTTCTACAATGTCAAAAACCATTTCATTCAAATCCTTTTTTAATTTTCTTCTACTTGACATATTCTTCTTTTTATGTAATTATATCTGCAAATATAAAACAATTTATCGAGCTTACTCGAAGGATTGAATCATTGTGATATTAAACTTGACGTCTTTGTCTGAACTAAATCAATTTCTACTTCTCATTGAGTTGAAGGTTTTCTATATTTGTGAAAAATAAAAACATGAAAATTATCTCCTTTAACGTTAATGGGATTCGAGCAATTGCTAAAAAAAACTTCTTTGAGGATGTGAAGTTGATGAATGCTGATATAATTTGTCTGCAAGAAACGAAAGCCTCCATAGAACAAGTAAAAGAAACGGTCGCCGAAGAACTTTCTGATTATTTTATTTACGCCAATCAAGCTGTAAAAAAAGGGTATTCAGGAACAGCTATCTTCTCTAAAACCGAACCAATTTCTGTTGTTGCTGATATGGGAATCGAAGAACATGACCAAGAGGGGAGAGTTTTAGCAGCTGAATTTGAAGATTTTTATGTGGTTACCGTTTACGTTCCAAACTCGAAGAATGATTTATCTCGATTGGACTATCGTCAGAAATGGGATGCAGATTTTCTAGCATATTTAAAAGAGTTAGAAAAAAAGAAACCCGTAATTGCTTGTGGTGATTTTAACGTGGCACATAAAGAGATTGATTTGGCAAGACCGAAAGCAAATTATAATAAATCAGCTGGATTTACCCAGAAAGAAATTGATGGAATGGATAATTTTACTCAAAATGGTTTCGTTGATATTTTTCGCTCACAACATCCTGATGAAGTGAAATATTCTTGGTGGAGCTATCGAGGTGGAGCAAGAGAACGAAATGTTGGCTGGAGAATTGATTACTTCCTTGTTTCTGAATCATTGCAAGATAAAGTCAAGAAAAGTACCATCGAAAATGATATTCTCGGTTCCGACCATTGCCCTGTTGGAATTGAAATGAGTTGAGTGTTTTGTGGATAAATTGGCTGCTCTTTGCCCCAATCTCTATCCTCGATTCTTCAATTCTCTTATCGTAGCAATAAATTTCTGTTCAATTTCTTCGTGATTGTTATTGCTTTCATCAATGATTTTTCCATTGACAATCGTTGCAATCGTTGTGCGTGCATCCGAAGTATAAAGAATTGTACTTGTTCTTCTTTTGGCATCTGTTGTAACTAAAAAGGGATTGTTCTTATCGTACACGACTGCATTGAGTTTTTCTCCAACCTTAAAAAAGTCAGGTTCAAAATTATTCATCGCTTTACGACCAGCAACTGTTGCCATTTTTAGTGCAAATTCACCACTGTTGCCATTTGTTTCAGAAGTGTAGATGTTTCTTTTATGCGTAATTAGACGTTGACCATAATCCAATAAACGTAATTCTTCTAATGGATTGATGCCGACATGACTATCAGTACCAATACTCCAATTTCCACCGTAGTTCTGAAAATCAATGAGAGGGAAGAGTCCATCACCTAAATTTCCTTCTGTCGTTGGACAAATAACAACATTGGCTTGTGAATGTGCAATTCCTTTCGTTTCGTTATCTGTTAAATGTGTTGCATGAACTAAATGATAGCGGTCGGATAATTCAACATTTTCCAACAACCATTCTACAGGTCGTTTGCCTAAATAAGAAACAGAATCTTCAACTTCTTTCAATTGCTCAGAAATATGAATATGAAATGGGATGTCCTGAGGACCTTCTTTTGCTATTTTTGAAATATCCAAAGGTTCTACACCTCGCATCGAATGAATTCCAATTCCAATATTTGCACCGTCGTAAAGACCACAAGATTTCTGACTCGCTTCGAGTAATTTTAAATATTCATCAATGTTTGGAGAAATAAATCTTTTCTGTTGTTCACTAGGCGACTTACCAAATCCTCCTTTTTGATAGAAAATTGGAACGAGTGTGATATTTATTCCTGCTGTCTTTGCTGCTGAAATCATTCTTTCCCCCATTTCTGAGAGATTCTCGTATTGATTACCATTTTTATCGTGGTGTACATAATGAAATTCTGCAACATTTGTATAACCATGCCTTACCATTTCAGTATAGAGCATCGTTGCAATGTTTTCAATTTGGTCGGGTGTAACACTTAAAGCAAGTTGATACATCGCCTCACGCCACGACCAAAAATCATCTGAACTACTTGATGTTTGGTGATTTTCTGCCAAACCTGCTATTGCATATTGAAAAGCATGAGAATGCGCATTTTGAAAACCAGGAAGCGTGTATCCATCAATGATTTTTGCATCTGAATCAGTACTGTTTTCTTCAAGCGTGAGAATGTTCCCTGAAGAATCACTGGTAATTAGAACATTA